>DASQDO010000465.1:0-8056 GCA_035634135.1 Actinomycetota bacterium | reverse complement strand
CGCATCGGGTGGGAGATCACGCGGCCCCCGGCGACGATGTTCGCCTGGGCGCGCATCCCCGAGGAGTTCCGGCCCATGGGCTCGCTCGAGTTCGCGAAGCACCTGGTACGCGAGGCGAAGGTCGCGGTGTCACCGGGCGTCGGCTTCGGTGCCAGCGCGGACGAATACGTGCGCTTCGCGCTGGTCGAGAACGAGCAGCGCATCCGCCAGGCCGTGCGAGGCCTGCGCAAGGCCCTGGAGCAGGGCCCCCCGGCGGCCTAGCGCTCCAGCAAGCCCTTCAGGCAGAACGTCACGGCCTCGTCGGCCAGCTGCGGCCGGTCCGCCGTCGCTTCCGCCGCCGTCCCGAAGTACACCTCGACGAAGTGGAAGATCGCCCCGAGGATCCCGTGCGCCATCAGGTCGGGGTCGCCGTGGCGGATCACGCCGCGGGACATCCCGTCCTTGATGTGCGCCGCGGTGTCGGCCGCGATGATCTGCTGGCCCTTTTCGACGAAGATCGAGAACTCCTCGTAGCGGGCCGCGGTGCGGATCAGCGAGAGGAAGCCGGGCGAGGCCCGGAAGAAGTCGATCGACGCCCGGATGCCCTGCTCGATCCGCGCGACGGGATCGTCGACGGTCGCGATCGCCCGCTCCTGGGCCCGCCGGAGCTCGAGCAGGGACTCCTGGAGGATCTCCGAGAACAGCGCTTCCTTCGACTCGAAGTACCAGTAGAAGACGCCCTTGCCGACGCCGAGGGAGTCGCAGATGTCGCCGACCGTCGTGCCGTGGTAGCCCTGTTCGGCGAACTGGCGCGAGGCCGATTCGAGGAGCTGGACCCGCCGCTTGGAGCCCCGTTTCGTGAGCTTCCTGTCCTCCATCGGCGACACCCTAGTTCCTAGGCGAGGTATAGGCTGCCGCCTCGTGGGTCGTGGAGAGGGGTCGCGTCGCAGGGTCCTGATAGTGGGGGCCGCGGGCCGCGACTTCCACAACTTCAACGTCGCCTACCGCGACGACGAGCGCTTCGAGGTCGTCGCCTTCACCGCCACGCAGATCCCGGGGATCGAGGGCCGCGTGTACCCGTCGGTGCTCGCCGGCGGCCTCTATCCCGACGGCATCCCGATCTTCCCGGAAGGCCAGCTCGAGACGCTCGTCGCCGAGCACGACGTCGACGAGGTGGTGTTCAGCTACTCCGACGTGTCGCACGAGGCCGTGATGCACATCGGCTCGCGCGCTCTCGCAGCCGGCGCGGACTACACGTTGCTCGGCCCCCGCTCGACGATGATCGCGTCGAACAAGCCGGTCGTCGCGGTGTGCGCGGTGCGCACGGGGTCGGGCAAGTCGCAGACGACCCGCGCGGTCTCGCGCATCCTCAAGGAAGCGGGCAAGCAGGTCGCCGTCGTCCGGCACCCGATGCCCTACGGACGCCTCCAGGACCAGCGCGCGCAGCGCTTCGAGACCTACGACGACCTGCTCGCCGCCGACTGCACGATCGAGGAGCGTGAGGAGTACGAGCCGCACCTCGAGCAGGGCTCGATCGTGTTCGCGGGGGTCGACTACGGCGAGATCCTCGCCATGGCCGAGCGCGACGCCGACGTCGTCGTGTGGGACGGGGGCAACAACGACCTGCCGTTCTACGAGCCGGACGTGCACGTGACCGTCGCCGACCCGCTCCGGGCCGGGCACGAGACCTCGTACCACCCGGGCGAGGCCAACCTCCGCATGGCCGACGTCGTCGTGATCAACAAGGTCGACTCCGCGTCGGAGGAGGACCTCGCCGCGCTCGAGAAGACGATCGAGACCGTCAACCCCGGCGCTGCGGTCGTCCACGGCCGCTCGCCGATCACGGTGCCGAACGGCGAGATGATCGAGGGCAAGAAGGTCCTCGTGGTCGAGGACGGGCCGACGCTCACACACGGCGAGATGACGTTCGGGGCCGGGGTGGTCGCGGCCCGGCGCGCCGGAGCGGCGTCACTGGTCGACCCCCGGCCGTGGGCCGCGGGCTCGATCAAGGGCGTGTACGAGGCCTACCCGCACATAGGCGAGCTGCTGCCTGCGATGGGCTACTCCGAAGAGCAGCGCCGTGACCTCGCGGCGACGATCAACGCGTCGGACGCGGACATAGTCCTCGTGGCGACGCCGATCGACCTGCGCAAGATCTGCGACATAGACAAGCCGGCACTGCGCGCGACGTACGAGCTGGACGACTCGGCGTCGAAGCCGACCCTGGCCGAAGAGCTACACGCCCGCTTGAGCCTGTAGCCGCTAGAGGCGCAGGCGCCGTTTCCCGCCGACCACCGGGATGACCACCTTGCTCCGGCGGATGCGGACGTTCACGTTCGCTTGCGTCTGGTCGGGGATCGTGTAGTCGGGGTCGCTTCCCGCGATCACTATCGCCAGGCGGTGACCCTTCTTGAACGTGTAGTCGTCGCCGAAGATCTCCCAGCGGAAGCGGTAGAGCTCGCCGGGGACCATCGGCTCGCCCTGTCGCAGCGAATCGCGATGCCGCGCGTCGAGCCACCCGCGCGAGACGATCTCGACCGGGTCCTGGTCGATGATCCTCTCGACCAGGAAGTAGCAAGAGTCGTCGGCCTCGGTGCTCTGCCCGTGGCACGACTCCTTGTCGAGCGTCGTGACGCCGTCGCTGCTGCTCGAGACGCGCTTCGTCTTGCCGTAGTCGACCAGAAGCGCGGTCAGGTTCGTGTCGACCTGGTCGACCATCGCGCGGATGTCGACCTTCACCGTCCCGCTCACGCGCGCGCTGCGCCGGAGCTTCTTCGTGAGGAAGATCAGCCGGTTGGCGCCCTCTTCCGCCGGCGAGGCGACCATGTCGTCCTCCGACTGCTCGGGGTCGTCCTGGAAGACCATGACCGCACGCTTGGGCCGCCTGAGGCTGAAGGTCCCGGGCCGCTTCTTCTTCGCCGGGGCGAGGAACAGCTTGACCTTGCGGGCGCGTCGGTCGGGCCACGACGTGAACTTCTTCCATCGGTTCGGGGCGACCTCGACGTCGGCGATCGGCTCGTCCATGATCCCGTTGTCGATCCCGTGCAGCCAGTAGTCGTACCAGCGGTGGAGCGTCCGGACCCACTCGCCCCGCCGGAAGTCGAACGGGTCGACGTGCCCCGTCTGGGAGAGCCAGATCTTGCGCGGCACGTCGTGGCGCTGTAGCCCCTGCCACCACTGGACGTAATTGTTCGGCTTGACGTTCCAGTCGTTCATGCCGTGGACGACGAACACGCTCGCCTCCACCTTGTCGACGTCCTTGAGGTAGTCGCGCTCGTCCCAGAACTCGTTGTAGTCGCCCTGGGGATCGGCGGCCTTCCCGACGATCTCGCCACCCTTGGCGCTGCACGTCGAGTTCTCGGTGAACGTGTTCTCGACCCAGTCCTTGCCGCGCTCCTCGTCGTCGCCGGGCGGCTGGTCGATGACGAAGCTGAACAGCCCCGGCGTCGTGTACGCGTTGACGTACTGGACGCCGTTGTTGAGGTGGTAGTCGTACCAGCGGTCGATCCCGCCGATAGGCACGATGGTCTCGAGGCCTTCCACGCCGGTCGTAGCCGCTCCGTTCGCGACGCTGGCGTCGTAGGACTTGCCGATCATCCCGACGCGGCCGGTCGTCCAGTCGGCGGTGACCTCCTCGCCCGTCGCGGTGAAGGCCTTGCCGCGGCCGTTGAGCCAGTCGATCGTCTCCTTCGCCGCGAGCTCCTCGGCCTCGCCGCCGAGGACCATGCAGCCCTCGGAGTTGCGCGTGCCGGGCATGTCCTGCAGCACGACCGCGTAGCCGCGCGGGACGAAGTAGTTGTCGTAGTAGAGCGGGAAGACCGTCGGGACCCAGTCCCCGTCCTCCTCGGCCTTGATCTCGGCCTCGTTGCCGCGCCCGTTGCTCTGGTAGTAGGGGCTCTGCTCGTAGATCACGGGGACCTGGAGGTCGCCGCCGTCGGTGGCGGCCGGCCGGATGATGTCGGTGGCGAGCAGGTCGAGCTGCTGGTCGCCGTCGCCGTCGATGCTCGACTGCACGTAGACGGTCTCGCGCACGGCGTCCGCGTACGAGAAGACGGGCTGGGTGACGCCGTTACGGACGACGATGCGCCCCGGCTCCTGGGCCCGGCCGGGCGTGGGGGAGGCCCCGGCGGCCGTGGCAACGGCCGAGAGGGCAACGACTGCGGCGAGGGTGATCCGTCCGATTTGTCTCATGCCTCAGGGGTTCGGCGCGGGGGCCGCTCTACCTCCTCGTACGGGAGCCCGCTACCCGGGCCTCGGCTTCCTCCTGCGGGGGCCGGATCTCGTCCGGCGCCAGGCGCTCGGCCAGCTCCCGGATGAACAGGCCCACGTCCGTGATGATCCCCATCGACTGGAACGAGCCGCGGTCCATCAGCTTCGTCACGGTCGCCTGGTTGATGTCGACGCACACGAGCGGGACCGAGGCCGGCAGGCAGTTGCCCGTCGCGATCCCGTGCAGCATCGTGCCGACGACGATGCAGAACCCGATCAGGTCCTGGTCGCCATCCGTTCCGGCGTCTCGCCCAGGCGACCCGCTTCCCCAAATGATGTCGCGCAGCTGCCGCTGGACCTCGACCATGTCGGTGACGACGTCGGGCAGGGGACCGTCGTCGCGCACGCTCCCGCCGAAGAGGTAGTCGGCCCCGCTCTTCACGAGGTGGTAGACGACGCCGTCCCCGAAGACGCCCGCGTCGATCGCGGCCTGGAACGAGCCGTGCCGGCGCAGCTCGTTGATCGCGCGGATGTGGTGCTCGTGGCCGTGGTCGGCGGGCGTGCCCTGTTCGAGGTACACCCCGAGCGACGTCCCGAACATGTTCGACTCGATGTCGTGCGCGGCGACGCCGTTGCCCGCGAAGAACGCCTGGACGTATCCGGCGCGGATCAGGGCGGCGAGGTCCGGCCCCGAGCCCGTGTGCACTACCGCGGGGCCGGCGACCCACATGATGCGCTTGCCCTGCGCCTTGACCTCTCGCATCTGCTCGGCGACGCGGTCGACGAGCAGAGCCTTCGGCTTCTCGCTCGAGACGTCGGACGACATGAACTCGAACGCCTGCGAGTCGCCGCCGCCGGGCTTCTCCGGCGGGTGCACGCGGATCCCGAGCCCGCTCATCACGATCTGCATGCCGGCCCGCACGTCGCTCATCGCGACGGTGCGCACGGAGTCGCCTTCGACGACGAGGCCGCAGTCCATCTCGGGCCTCTGCACCTGTATCCAGCGGCCGCCGAGCCGCACGTCGGTCATCAGGTTGGTCGTGGAGTAGAAGCCCGGAGGGAACGCCCCGTCGACGTCGGCCTCCGCTACGCCCGCGTCCTCGACCGTCTCCGGGTTCGCGCCGTGCTGGCGGAGCCGCTCGATCACGTTTCCGAGTGCGTGCTCGTCCGCGGCCCTGATCTTGATGCGCGCGAACGACTCGTCGTCGGCCTTGACGCCGAGCCTCAGCTCGACGATCTCGTACTCGGCCCCCAGCGCCACGATCTCGTCCAGCGTGCGCGGGAGCGCGAGCGAGTCGATGATGTGTCCCTGGAGGACGACGGTCTCAGAGGTCATGGCGCGAGCGCTCCTTTATGAACTCGTAGGTCCTCCGGTAGACCTCGTCGCGGTCGCGGTCGAGGGTGATCACGTGGTACGAGTCGTCGACCCACACGAGCTGCTTGTCCTCCGACGACACCGAGTCGTGGATCAGCGTCGCCGCACTCGGGTGCGCCGTGTGGTCGTTGTGCGAGTGCATCACGAGGATCGGCGAACGGATCGCGGCGAGGTTGCCGCGCGCCCGCTTCACGAACTGCAGCATCACGTGCGCAGCGCCGGTGGGGAGCCTGTCGTAGCAGAGCTCACGCTGGTCGGGGTCGGCGATGTCGTTGCCCGCGCCGGGGATCGAAGAGACGACGCGCCGGATGATCGGCGAGAGGAACCTCCGGGGGTCCTTCGTGAGCAGGAACGTCGACAGCGCAACGATCCCGTCGACCTTCTCGGGATAGTGCGCGGCGAAGTTCAGACAGAGCGCCGCGCCGAACGAGAGCCCGACGAGGAAGACCTCCTCCTTCTCGGCCGAGAAGACGTTGAACGCGTCCTCCACGTGCTGGACCCATTCCTCGGCCTTGCGCACGTTGAGGTCCTGCCACGCGGTCCCGTGACCCGGCAGGCGCGGCGCCATCACGGCGATCCCGCGCTCCGCGAGGTAGTCGCCGAGGGGCCGCATCGACTGCGGGCTACCGGTGAAGCCGTGGACGAGCAGCGCACCGACGGGACCTTCGCCGAGCTCGAACTCCTCGGCCCCCTCCAGCACCTTGAACTCCACGGGCGGCATCCTCCTAGGCTCCGGGTAACGGCGGACAAGCTAACGGCGTCCAACGCTACAGCCGCGCGCTGTCTTGACCGTGAGGTCAAGACTTCTGCCTTGACCGCCTGGGTAGAGTCGGATGCGGGGGCATCAAGAAGAGGGGCTTACCGGAACTCATGTACTGGGTCTTCAAAGCCATTCTCAAACCGTTGCTGAAGGCGCTCTACCGGATCCGGGTAGAGGGCCTCGAGAACGTGCCCAAGAAGGGCCCCGCGATCCTCGCCGCGAACCACCTCTCGTTCCTCGACTCGTTCTTCATCCCGCTCGTCGTCAAGCGGCGCAAGGTCACGTACCTCGCGAAGGCCGACTACTTCAAGAAGTGGAAGACCGCGTGGTTCTTCAAGAGCGCCGGCCAGATCTCGTGCGAGCGCGGCGGCGGCGACAAGTCCCAGCAGTCGCTCGAGATCGCGCTCGACGTGCTGAACGAGGGGAAGCTCCTCGGCATCTACCCCGAGGGGACCCGCTCGCCCGACGGCTATCTCTACAGGGGCAGGACCGGCGTCGCCCGGCTCGCCCTAGCGTCGGGTGTCCCCGTGATCCCGGTCGGGCTCGTCGGGACCGAGAAGGTCATGCCGAAGTCCGCCAAGATCCCGCGGCTGTGGGGCCGGGTCGAAGTCGTCGTCCGCCTCGGCGAGCCGATCGACTTCTCCCGCTACGCCGGCAAGGACACGGACCGCATGGCTCTGCGCTCGGTGACCGACGAGATCGTGTACGAGATCATGCAGCTTTCGGGCCAGGAGTACCGGGACGAGTACGCGTCGAAGACGCCGTCCGAGCCGATGCCCGAGCCGACCCGCTCGATCTACGTCGACCAGATCGACCTGTCGGAAGAGACTCTCGCCGGCTAATCGGCCTCGGCCCAGCCCTTCGCCCGTTCCAGCGCCTTCGTCCACCCCTCGTACAGCGAATCGGCCTCGTCGCGGGACATGCGGGGCTCGAACTCGGCGTCGACGGACCACCTCTCCGAGATGTCGGAGGGCGAGTCCCACACCCCGGCGGCCAGCCCCGCCATGTAAGCGGCCCCCAGTGCCGTCGTCTCGGCCATCGCCGCCCGGCGCACGACGACCCCGAGCTGGTCGGCCTGGAACTGGCAGAGGAAGTCCATGACGCTCGCGCCTCCGTCGACCCGCAGCTCGGCGAGCCCGGTGCCCGAGTCCGCCGCCATCGCGTCGACGACGTCCCGCGTCTGGTACGCCATCGCCTCGACGGCGGCCCTAGTCAGGTGCGCTCGTGTCGTCCCCCGCGTGATCCCGACGTAGGCACCCCGGGCGTAGGGGTCCCAGACCGGGGCGCCGAGCCCGGTGAACGCCGGGACCAGGTAGCTGCCGGCGGTGTCGGGGACGGACTCGGCCAGGGGGCCCGCCTCGGACGCGGCCCCGATGATCCCGAGCCCGTCTCGCAGCCACTGGAGCGCGGCCCCCGTGACGAAGATGCTGCCCTCGAGGACGTAGCGCGGCCCCTCGCCGAGGTCCCACGCCGCGCTCGCCAGCAGCCCGTGCTCCGAGGCCACCCGCTCGCCGGTGTTCATCAGGACGAACGAGCCCGTGCCGTAGGTGTTCTTGGCCATGCCGGGCTCGAAGCAGGCCTGGCCGAACAGAGCGGCCTGCTGGTCGCCGGCCACGCCGGTAATAGGAACCAGCGTGCCCTGCAGCGAAGCTTCTGCAACAAAACCGCTTGAATCCACCACCTGGGGAAGTACTTGTCGGGGGATATCCAGAAGTGCCAGCAACTCTTCGTCC
>DASQDO010000464.1:0-1532 GCA_035634135.1 Actinomycetota bacterium | reverse complement strand
TGGCGTCGCTCCAGGTGTACGTCCGCGATCTCGGGCGTGGCCTCGTGATGCTCGGCGGGCGGGACAGCTACGGGGCGGGCGGATACATCGACACGCCCATCGAGGAGACGCTGCCGGTGTACATGACGGTCCGCGATCGTGAGCGATCGCCGGACGTCGCGATGGTCGCCGTCGTCGACCGATCGGGGAGCATGGCGGACTGCCACTGCACCGGTGACAGCCGCGACAACGCGAACCCGTCCGGGACACGCGGCTTCGAGAAGGTCGACATTGCCAAGGAGGCGATCATCCGCGCCGCCGAGGCGCTGGCGCCGACCGACCAGCTCGGCGTCGTCACCTTCGACCAGAACGCGCACTGGGCCGTCCGCACCGCGCCGATCGACTTCGGTGCGCTGGAGGACGGCCTGGGCTTCGAGGCGAACGGGACCACGAACATCTACGCCGGCCTCAAGGCGGCCTACGACGACCTCGTCAACAACCCGGCGACGCTCCGTCACATGATCCTCATCACCGACGGCTGGTCGCAGTCGGGCGCGTACGACGATCTGCTCGACGACATGCGGGCGGCCGGCATCACGCTGTCCACCATCGGCACCGGAGGGGGCTCCGCTCGGATCCTCCGGGAGCTCGCGGAGGAGTCCGGCGGCCGCTACTACGACGCCGCGGACGCAACGACGATCCCCGACATCTTCCTGCGCGAGACGATCCGGACCGCGGGCGAACAGATCGTGGAGGAGGAGTTCCAGCCCGTCCCGTCGTCCGCGTCGGAGATCCTCGAGCGCCTCGACGCCGGGCGGCTCCCGCAGCTCCTCGGTTACAACGCAACGACCGCGTAGGGAAGCGCGACCGTGTCGCTGCTCACGGCCCGTGACGACCCGCTCCTCGCGCAGTGGCAGTACGGGCTGGGACGGGCGGTCGCCTGGACGTCCGATGCGCGCGAGGCGTGGGCCGCGCCGTGGATCGGCACGCCCGAATTCGGGACGCTCACCGCGCAGCTCGTCGCGTGGACGCTGCCGCCCCACGATTCCGAGGGGATCGACGTGCGGTTCACGCCGGGGCAGGACGGTGAGCTGGACGTGGAGGTCACCTCGTTCGACGACGAGGGGTCTCCGCGGAACTTCTACCGCACGATCCTCAGGCTCGTGTCGCCGGACCTCGAGCCGACGCAGACCGTGCTCGAGCAGGTTGGTCCCGGACGGTACGCGGGCACGTTGCGGGCGGAGGATCCCGGCGCCTACCTGGTTCGCGTCGCGCAGACGTTCGAGGACGAGAGCGGCACCGACGCGGCGAGCCGCACGCTCGGGATCGTGTCACCGGCCGCCGAGGAGTATCGCCGCCTCGGGGTCGACACGCCCGCGCTCGAGGGATACGCCGCCGGCGGCGGTGGTCGCGTCGTCCCGCTCGACGCCGAGGAGGGCGTCCGCGAGGTCTGGCGTCACGACATCGAGGCGAGCGCCTTCCCGACCCCGATCTGGCCATGGCTGCTCCTCGCGGCGATCCTCCTGGTGCCGCTCGACGTCGGTGTCCGACGG
>DASQDO010000463.1:0-5046 GCA_035634135.1 Actinomycetota bacterium | reverse complement strand
ACGGGCGCAGGACGAGGCGCTCGGTCTCGAGCCGGAACGGGTCGCTCATGCGGGAGGCCGGCCGAGGCCGCCCTTCCCCAGGGCATCGAACAGGGGCTTCAGCTTCGCCGCCGTGTCCGCGAGCATCTCCGGCAGCACCTTGGTCTCCCCCACCGTCGTCATGAAGTTCGTGTCGCCTCCCCACCGGGGCACGACGTGCATGTGCAGGTGGCCGGGGATGCCGGCCCCCGCGACGTCGCCGAGGTTCATCCCGACGTTGAAGCCGTGCGCGGCCATCGCCTCGCGCACGATTCGCACCGACTCGGCGGACAGGTCCATCAGCTCGTGGCGCTCTTCCTCCGAAAGGTCGCCGAGCTCGCCGGCGTGGCGCTGCGGCGCGACCATCAGGTGGCCGGTGTTGTACGGGAACGCGTTCAGCAGCACGAAGGCCGTCGTCCCGCGGTACAGGACCTCGTCGCCCTTCGCGAGGTGCTCGCAGAAGATGCAGCCCCCGCCGTCACCGCCGGAGGTGCTCACGTACTGCATCCTCCACGGGCTCCAGAGCCGTTCCACCTAGACGGACGGCTCGACGCGCCTCTCGGCGATCTCGGCCGCGAGGTCGCGGGCGAGCTGGTCGACGGCGACCCCGCGGGTCTCCTCGCCGCTCCGGCGCCGCACCGACACGGTGTCGCCCTCGGCCTCGTTGTCGCCGACGACGAGCATGTAGGGGACCTTCTGCAGCTGCTGGCGCCTGATCTTGGCCCCCATGGTGTCGGTCGAGTCGTCGACCTCGGCGCGGATGCCGGCCTTGCGCAGCCGCTCCTCCACCGTGCGCGCGTACGCGACGTGGCGGTCGGCGATCGGGATCAGCACGGCCTGCAGCGGCGCGAGCCACGTCGGGAACGCCCCGGCGAAGTGCTCGACGAGGACGCCCGTGAACCGCTCGACCGAGCCGAACAGCGCGCGATGGATCATCACCGGGCGGATGCGCTCGCCGTGCTCGTCGATGTACTCGAGGCCGAAGCGCTCCGGATGGTTGAAGTCGACCTGGATCGTGCAGACCTGCCACGACCTGCCGATGGCGTCGCGCACGTCGATATCGATCTTCGGCCCGTAGAACGCGCCGTCGCCCTCGTCCACGGTGTAGTCGAGGCCCGCCTTCTCGAGCGCCTTGGGGATCGCGTCCTCGGCGAGGTCCCACAGCTCCTGCGAGCCGACGGCCTTGTCCGGCTTCGTCGAGAAGCGCACGTTGTCGGGGCCGAGCCCGACGGTCCCGTACAGCGCCCTGAAGAAGTCGATGACGTTCACCATCTCGTCGACGACCTGGTCCGGACGGCAGAAGATGTGCGAGTCGTCCTGCGTCAGCCCGCGCGCCCTCATCAGCCCGTGGAGCGTGCCCGACCGCTCGTACCGGTAGACGGTGCCTAGCTCCGAGTACCTGATCGGGAGCTCGCGGTACGAGCGCGTCTTCGACCGGTAGATGAGGACGTGGAACGCGCAGGTCATAGGCTTCGCGTAGTAGTCGGTTCCCTCCAACTCCATGCGCGGGAACATGTTCTCCTGGTAGAAGCCGAGGTGTCCGCTGGTCTCCCACAGCGTCGACTTGCCGAGGTGCGGGGTGAAGACGGGCTGGTACCCGCGCTCCAGGTGCATCTCCCGCGACAGGTCTTCGAGCGTCTTGCGGACGATCGCGCCCTTGGGATGCCACAGCGCGAGCCCGGGGCCGACCTCGTCCTCCCAGGAGTAGAGCTCGAGCTCGCGCCCGAGCTTGCGGTGGTCGCGCTTCTCGGCCTCTTCGAGACGGTGGAGGTAGTCCTCGAGCGCCTGCTTGGTCTCCCACGCGGTCCCGTAGATGCGCTGGAGCATCGGCTTGTTCTCGTCGCCGCGCCAGTACGCCCCCGCGGTGCGCAGGAGCTTGAACGCCTTGATCCGGCCGGTCCCGGGGAGGTGGGGGCCGCGGCACAGGTCGACGAACGCGGGCTCGCTCGCGTCTGCGGCGGTGTTCTCGTAGACCGAGATCACTTCGCCCTCGGCGGCCTCCTGCTGCGTGAGGTCGTCCGCGCCCTTCGAGCCGACGCCCTCGATGATCTCGACCTTGTAGGGCTGGCCGGCGAAGAGCGCGAGCGCCTCGTCGCGCTCCACCTCTCTGCGGACGAAGCGCTGGTTCTCCTTGACGATCGAGCGCATCTCGGCCTCGATCCGCTCGAGGTCGTCGGGCGTGAACGGGGTCTCGACGTCGAAGTCGTAGTAGAAGCCGTCCTCGATCGGGGGACCGATGGAGTACTTGGCGCCCGGGTAGAGGCGCAGCACGGCCTGCGCGAGCACGTGCGCGGTCGAGTGCCTGATGACGTAGCGGCCGTCGTCCTCGGTCGAGACGACGACGCGGGCCTCGGCGCCGGAGGGCACGACGAAGGCGAGGTCGCGCTCCTTGCCGCCGACGACGAGCGCGACGGGGCCGGGGGCCGCGGCCTCCTTGGCGAGGGCGAACCCGTCCTTGGCCCCGTCCCCGGTGACGACATAGCTCATCGGGCGATGCTAACGGTCTTCCCGGCGCCCTCCGAAATTGTCAGACATTTGTCTGACTAACAGCGAGGGGTAGGGGACGAGCCTGCTCGGCCCCGTCGCTCCGGGGGTCAGGCGATGGATGCCTCGTAGATGCTCTGGATCGACGCGTCGAGGGCCGCGTCGAAGTCCTGGTCGCTCTGGTCCGCCGAGAGGCCCTCGGTTAGGCCGCGCGAGAAGCTCGCCACGACGCCCTTGTTGCGCGCCAGCCTCTCGTTCGCCTCCTCACGGCTGTAGCCCCCGGACAGCGCGACGACGCGCACGACGTTCGGGTGCTCGGTGAGCTTCAGGTAGAAGTTGTCCTCCTCCGGGAGCGTCAGCTTGAACATCACCTTCTCGTCGGCGCCGAGGCCGTCCAGCCGCTCGAAGATCCCGTCGCGGAGCATCGCCTCGGCCTGCGCCTTCTCGGGGCTCTTGATGTCGACCTCGGGCTCGAGGATCGGGACGAGGCCGCGGGCGACGATCTGGCGGCCGATCTCGAACTGCTGCTCGACGATCGAGTCGATGCCGGCCTTGTCGGCGAGCTTGACGACCGACCGCATCTTCGTGCCGAACACGCCCTTGTCGACGGCGCGGCCGAGGAGGTCGTCGAGGTTCGTGATCGGCTTCATCACCTGGACGCCGTCGCTCTCGTCGGCGAGGCCCTTGTCGACCTTCAAGAAGGGGACGACGTTCTTCTCGTTCCACAGGTAGTCGACGGAGTTGCGGCCGTCGATGTCGCGATCCATCGTGTTCTCGAACAGGATCGCCCCGATGACGCGGTCGCCGGTGAAGGCCCGGCTCGTGATGATGCGGCTGCGCATCTCGTGGATCAGCGAGAACATCTCGTCGTCGTTCGAGTAGGCATCCTCGGCGACGCCGTACTTGAGGAGCGCCTTCGGGGTGCTCCCGCCGCTCTGGTCGAGGGCCGCGATGAAGCCGTTGCCGGTCCGGATCTTCTGGAGCTGCTCGTCGTTCAAGTCAGATCACCCCTGTGAGTGGAAGTCGGTCTCCCGAGAATCCCACACCACCTCGCCGCCTGGCCATTCGCGCCGTTGTGGTTCGATTGAGCCGTGGCCGAGCACGACGACAACCCGAACGTCGACCTCGTCAATCGCTTCCTGCGGGGGCAGAACCTCGAGCAGGTCGCCCGCGTCGACGAGGCGATCGAGCTGTACGAGACGATCCTCGCCGCGCGGTTCGACTCCATCGGGCCGTACGACCGGCTGATCGAGATCTATTCGAACCGGGCCGCCCACCGCGAGGTCGTGCGGGTCGCGGACGCGGCCCTCGAGTCCGTCCACACCTATCCCGAGAAGAGGCGCTGGTACGAGCAGATGCGCGACGCGGCTGCGAAGGCCGCTTCGTCGGTGCCGAAGGCGGCCCCGAAGGCGGCCCCTAAGCGGGTGGGTGGGGCACCGGAGGCTTGAACGACCTCGAACGCCTGCTCCACGAGCGGATCGAGCGAGACGGGCCCCTTCCGTTCGGAGCCTTCATGCAGCTCGCGCTCTACCACCCGCGGCTGGGCTACTACTCCGGAGGGGGCGAGCGTTCCGGGTGGAGGGGTCATTTCCTCACGTCCCCGGAGCTCGACCCCGCCTACGGCGAGCTGTGGGCACGGGGGTTCGAGAAGGCGTGGGCCGCGTGCGGGTCGCCGGAGACGTTCCATGTGGTCGAGGTGGGGCCGGGCGAGGGCGGGTTCGCGCACTCGGTGCTGTCGAGCGTTGCCGGTGCGTTCGGAGCGGCGTTGCGCTACCGGCTCGTCGAGCGCGTGCCTGCCGTGGAGGAGCGCCAGCGTGAGCGGCTCGCGGCGTTCGACGTCACCTGGAGCCCGTCGATCGCGGAGGTCCCCCGGGCGGAGGCGGGCGTCGTGTTCGCGAACGAGGTGCTCGACAACCTGCCGGTCCACGTGGTCGAGCGGCGGGGCGGGCGGATCCTCGAGGTGTGCGTCGACTCGGCGGGAGGGCGGCTGGCCGAGACGCTTCGGCCCCCGGCGGGGCCGGAGCTAGAAGCGTGGCTCGCGCGGGCGGGGGCCGAAGTGCCGGAGGGCCATCGCTTCGAGGTCACGATGGCCGCGGAGTCGTTCGTCCGCCGTTGTGCCGCCGCGATCGGGACCGGCGCTCTGGTCCTGGTCGACTACGGGGCCGAGTCGGGGGAGCTGGCGGAACGGGCCCGGGGAACTCTGGTGGCGTACGGCGAGGGGGGGCCGAGCGAGGACGTCTTGGCCCGGCCCGGCGAGCAGGACGTGACCGCCCATGCGAACTGGACGATCGTGCGGGCGGTCTGCGCCGAGCTCGGGTGGGACGTAGCCGGGCCGCTGCCCCAGCGGGAGGTGCTGTTGGATCTCGGCGCCCGGGACCTGGACGGGGACCTACGGGAATCGCACCGCCGGGCACTGGCCGAGGGTCGGGGGGCCGAAGCCGTGCGAGCGCTCTCGCGCCGGAGCGCCCTCGGGGCGCTCCTGGACCCCGGGGGCCTGGGCGGCCTCGGCGTAGTGATCGCGACTCAAGGGATCGAGCCGGGCGC
>DASQDO010000462.1:0-8288 GCA_035634135.1 Actinomycetota bacterium | reverse complement strand
GCCTGGCACCCGCACCCCGTCACCTTCCCGAGCAACCTGCTGCTCCCGCTCTACGCGAGCGTCCGGAGGATCCTCGAGGCCGGCGTCCAGGAGTGGGTCGAGCGCCGTGCCGACCTGGCCAAGCGCTGCCGGGAGGGGCTGCGGGCGCTGGGGCTCGAACCGGTCCCGCAGGCGGGGGCCGAGGCGAACCTCGTCGTCGCTGCCTGGGCGGACGACCCCGCGTCGATCCAGAAGCACCTGCTGGCGAACTCCGGGATCATGATCTCGGGCGGGCTGGACCCGACGGCAGGCAAGGCGATCAGGGTCGGCCTGATGGGGGCCACGGCGACGGCCGAGATGGTGGACAAGGTCGTGGCGGGGGTCGAGGCGGCCCTGGCGGTTCGGTAGGGCCCGCCGTAAACGGGAAAAAACCTCGGGGCGAACCCGGGAACCTGTCACACCCCCTCTTTAGTGTGACTCCATGCGCATTGCCGTCGAGGCGTGGAGCCACGAGTACGCCGCCGAGGTCGACCTCGGGGGGCCCGACGACTTCTCCGTCGAGGACGTCCGGACCGACCACGAGACCCGGGGCGAGCCGTGGGAGCCCGTGCCGCGGTCGCCCGACGCGCCCGGGGTAGAGACGGTCGCGTTCGTCGACGGGACCCGCCGGGTCGACGCCAGGCTGTTCGGGATGAACGGCGGCGACATGCCCGTGCCCGGCCTGGCCGGGTCGATCGGGGTCGGGGCGGTCGTTTGCGAGCCGTCCCCGGACGGGTGTGCGGCCCGGATCACGACCGAGACGATCACGCGGTGGCTCGTGCTCGGCGGCGGCCACGCTCAGGGGCTCTACGCGGGCCCGGCCCTCTCCTACGAGCCCATGCCGCATCCGGCCGACACGACCGACGTCTTGTTCCAGGCCCTTCAGGAGCACATGCGCCGGCTCGAGGCGAACCTCGCAGTGGCCGCGGCCGACCAGGGCCACCTCGTCTTCGCCGACGGACCGCTCGCGAAGATGGACCCCGGCAAGCGCAAGGTGATCGGGCTCATCAAGTCGCACTCGGTGCGATACCTGAAGTCTCCCGAGGAGGACGTGCTCGCCCGGCTCGGCTGCGGCGAGCGGACGCCGTTGTTCTCGTTCGGCGAGAAACGCCCGCGCTACTCCTGGTACGTCCGGCTCTGCGAGCGGGATGCCGGCGGCCACGCGTGGCAGGGCCTCGTGCGCTGCGAGGTCCCGGCGGCGCTCTCGGTCGAGGCGGCGATCGAGCTCGCGAACGCGTCGACGGCGCTGTTGCCGCGCTACGCGTCCAAGCCGTACTGGGACAAGCGGGCCCCGCAGAACCTCGTTCCTATCGCAGCGCTCGAGAAGCGGCTGCGCCACCTGCTCGGCGAGCCGGCGCTCGTGTACCGGCAGATCCGGTCGGCGGCCGCGCGTGCGGAGGTGCCGGCATGACCGATCGCGAGGTCGGGCTCGTCCTCGGCTCCGAACCCACGTCGACCCAGGAGTTCCGCGTCGTGCTGCACGAGGACGAGTACCTGCAGGTCGACGACCTGGTCGTGGTCTACACGCACGTTCCGAAGGTGGGGGAAGTCGCGACCTACGGGATCGTGATCGAGACCGCGGCCGTCTACGAGGGCGCGTCGTTCGAGTCCGACACGTTCCGCGTCGCCGTCGAGGGCACGTTGCCGGCGGAGAAGTCACGTACCGCGACCGTCCAGACCGTGCGCGTGCTGCCCGAGACGTGGGTGGCCCCCGACTCCGGCCAGCCGGTATTCAAGGCCACGGGGGCCGAGCGCGAGCGCGCTCTCTACGTCGACGAGATGGGCGGGGGCGAGTCCGCCCGCGCTCTGCCGGTCGGGCTCTCTCGCGACGACGAGCCCGTGTGGGTCGACGTCGACTTCTTCGACGGCACCAAGGGCGCGCACATGAGCATCTCCGGCGTGTCGGGCGTCGCGACCAAGACCTCGTACGCGTTGTTCTTCCTGCGCTGCCTGACCGCGCACCCGAAGTCGCTCGGCAAGGGGTCCCGCAACCTGAAGGTCCTCGTGTTCAACGTGAAGGGGCAGGACCTGCTGTTCCTCGACAAGCCGAACGTCCGCTTCACCGAGGAGGCTGCGGACGACTGGCGCAAGCTCGGGATGGACCCGGCCCCCTTCGACTCGGTCTCGTTCTGGGCTCCGGCCATGTCGCACGCGGGCAGCGAGGGCATCCCCGACAGCCGGGCGCGGACCGAGGGCGTCGAGGCGTTCCGCTGGACCCCGCGCGAGTTCGTCGACGAGCACCTGCTCCCGTTCTTGTTCACGGACGCGGCCGACACGCGCCAGCAGATCACGTTCGTCGCCGAGCGGGTCACGCGTCAGCTCGAACGGTTCGCCTGCGACGTCGCGGGGCGGCCCGGTGCGATCGTGCTGCGCGACCCGACCGACGCGATCCACTCGGACGAGCCCGTCGTGCCCTTCCCCGGCGAGCGCGTGATCGAGTCCCTCGGCGACCTCGTCGAGGAGATAGCCACCTACGTCGAGCCGGACGACGGCGAGCCCGACCTCGCGTGGACGAGCCGCGTCGCACAGGGCACCGTCAGCGCATTCATGCGCCGGCTCTACGGCGCGCTGCCCCGGGTAGGGCGGCTCGTGAAGGCCGGCCCTTCCCGCCGGATCGACCGCGCCCGCGAGGCAGTCACGGTCGTCGACATCCACGACCTGCACGACGCCGCCCAGCGGTTCGTCGTCGGGGCGATGATCGCCGAGGTCCATCGCGAGAAGGAGGGCCGCGGCCGCTTCCCTCTGTCGGTGATCGTGCTCGACGAGCTCAACAAGTACGCGCCGCGCGAGGGCTGGTCGCCGATCAAGGACACGCTGATCGACGTCGCGCAGCGCGGGAGGTCTCTCGGGATCCTGCTCATCGGCGCGCAGCAGAGCGCGTCGCGCATCGACCCCGACATCCTCGGCAACGCGTCGATCAAGGTCTCGGGACGGCTCGACTCGGCCGAGGCCGAACGGGCCGAGTACGGCTGGATGCTCCCGTCGACGAGGGCCCGGGCGCGGCTGCTCAAGCCGGGGACGATGGTGCTGTCGCAGCCGTCGATACCGGCCCCCACCGTGCTCGAGTTCCCGTACCCGCCGTGGGCGACGCGGCCCGAAGAGGTCGACGACTCCGGCGCCGACCCGTTCGAGGGGCTGTAGCCGGATGCGCATCCTCCACACGGGCGACTGGCACAGCGGCAAGAAGCTCGGCCGCATCGACCGCGCGGCGGAGGCCGAGGCCGTCCTCGACGAGGTCGTCGCGATCGCGGACGACGAGGACGTCGACGCGGTGCTGGTCGCGGGCGACCTCTTCGACCGGGCCGCGCCTCCTCTTCCTTACCTGAGCCTCGTGCTCGAGTCACTGCGCCGGCTCGCCTCGAACGACCGGCGGGTGGTCGTGATCCCCGGCAACCACGACTCGCCCGAGCTCATGCGCGTGCTCGGCCCCCTCCTCGCGGGCATCGGCGTCTACGTCGTGCATAAGCCGCTCGCCCCCGGCGCGGGAGGCGTCGTGACGGTTCCGGCGCGCGACGGCTCGATGGCCGCGCGCGTCGCATGTCTCCCGTTCGTGCACGAGGCGCAGGTGATCGACGTCATGGACGCTCCCGCCGAGGGATACAAGTCGTACGCCGACAGGATCCGCGCGCTCACGTCGCACTACGCGGGGTGGATGGTCGCGAACCCCGAGCCGAAGGCCGCCGACCTGCTCATGGGGCACTTCATGGTGCACGGCGCGGTGCCGTCCGGGACCGAGCGCGAGCTGCACATCGGCGAGGCCTACATGGCGACTGCCGAGGCCATCCCTTCCGAGATCAAGTACGCCGCGCTCGGCCACATCCACCAGGCCCAGGACGCGCCCGGTTCCGCGGTCCCCGCGCGCTACTGCGGGAGCCTGCTCCAGCTCGACTTCGGCGAGGCGGGGCAGGAGAAGTCAGTCTGCGTCGTCGAGGTGTCGCCGGGGATGAAGCCCGCGCGGGCGCGCTGCGTCCCGGTGACGTCCGGCCGACCGCTGATGAAGGTGACGGGGACGATCGACGACCTCGCCGCTCGGGCCGGCGAGTTCGGCGACGCGATCCTCGACGTCTCTGTGATCACCGACGGGCCGGCGCCCGGGCTCGCGGACGAGGTCCGGACACTCCTCCCGCACGCCTTGTACGTGCGGGCCGCGTGGGAACGTCAGGAGCTCGCCGAATCGACCCGCGAGGGCAAGACGCTGCAGGAGCTCTACGCCGACTACTACCAGGAACGCCATGCCGCGCCACCGCCTCCCGAGCTGGTGCACGCGTTCGAAGACCTCCTCGACCGAGTGGGGGTGTCGCTGTGAAGCCGGTGTCGCTCACGATCAAGGGGTTCCGCAGCCACGGCGAGGCAACCGAGCTGTCGTTCGTGGACCGCCGGCTCTTCGCGATCGTCGGTCCCACGGGGGCCGGGAAGTCCTCGATCCTCGACGCGGTCTCGTACTCGCTGTACGGCGCGACGCCGCGGATCAAGCGCAACGTCAAGCGGCTGATCTCGACTCGGGCCGACTCCGCGCACGTCCGGTTCGCCTTCGAGGTCGAGGGCCACGAGTACGAGATCTCGCGCAGCCTGCGCCGAAGCGGCCCCGGCGAGCACGTCCTCGTCGACGGCTCGTCGGGTCAACGCGTGATCGGCGAGGCGAAGGTCACCGAGCGGGTGACGCAGCTGCTCGGGCTCGACTTCGACGCGTTCTGCTCGTCCGTGCTGCTCGCGCAGGGACGCTTCGCGAAGTTCCTCGAGGCACCGCCGACGGAGCGTTCGCAGATCCTCAAAGGTGTGTTCAAGCTCGACCAGATCGACGCGCTGCGGGAAGAGGCGAAGGCGCGGCGCAACGAGCTGGACGGCGAGCTGAAGCGCGTCGAGGGCAAGAAGGCCCACATACCCGACGACGTCGAGACGCGCCTCGAAGAGGCGATCGCGACGCACGGCACGTGCACGAGCCGGGTGAAGGTGCTCGAGAAGGCCGTGCCGGACGAGCGCAAGCTCGCGGTCACGGTCGAGCGAGCGGCCGAGGCCCTGACTGCCGCGGAAGCGTCGCTCAAGTCCGCCCGCGGTGCGCTCGCCGCGGCCCCCACACCGGACGACCTCCGCGAGCTGGCCGAGCGCGAGGAGGAGGTCGCGGAACCTCTTGCGGCGGCCGAGGCCGCGGCTGCAGACGCTACCGAGGAACGATCCAAGGCCCAAGAAGACCTCGCTGCGCTCGAGGAAGAGCTCGGCGCGCATTCCGCATTGATCGAGGCGAGGGTGCGGGCCCGGTCGCTGGCCGAGGCCGCGTCGTTGCTGACGACGCACACCGTCGCGGTCGAGGTCGCCGGGAAGAAGCTAGAAGCCGCGACGAGCGCGCTGACCGAAGCCGAGGCGTTCGAGCACCAAGCGTTGGAGAGCCTCGAGAAGATCCGGGCCGAGCGCGAGGAGATCGAGCGCGCCCATCAGGCCCACGTGCTGCGCGAGGTCCTCGTCGTCGGCGAGCCGTGCCCCGTGTGCGAGCAGAGCGTCGACGCGCTGCCGCGGGGGAAGCGCCCGGCCGCGCTCTCTGGCAATCGGAAAGCCGAGAAGGAGGCCGCTTCTACGCACGACAAGGCGACCAAGGCTACGCGCGCGGCGGCCGCGGCTCAGGCATCCGCCGAGCGGGACCTGGCCGCGGCGCAGGCGAGGCTCGCGGACGAGGAGCAGAAGCTCGAAGCGAGCCGGGGGGCGATGGCCGAGCTGGTGGGCGACGCGGCGGACCCGCTGGCCGAGGTCGAGCGACGGCTGGACCTCGTCAGCGCAGGGCGCGAAGCAATAGCCGCCGCGAACGAGAGCGTCGAGCGCGCACGAGCCGAGCTGACGAGGTGGACCGGCGCGAAGGCGAAGGTGACGGCGGTCGCGAGCAAGCTGGTTGCGCAGCTGAGCCACGTCGCCGGCGCGCTGTCGCTCCCGGCCCCCAGCCACGACGCGCCGGTAGCGGACCTCGTCGACGAGGCGTCTGCCGTGGTCCGGGCGGCCGAGGCCGCAGTCGCCGGCGCCGAGTCGGCCGCCGAGAAGGCGCGGGCGGCCGAGGGCGAGGCGCGGACCGCTCTGGCCGAGCTGCGCGCGTCGCTGGACTTGAAGGCGTCGCAGTCAATCGAGGCCGTGCTACGCGAGGCGATCCGCACGGCGACGGAGGCCGAGGGGCGCGAACGCTCTCTGCGCGAGATGGTGGCCGAGGCGGCGAAGCTCGACGAGCAGGAGAGGCAGTTCCGTGCGTCGCTCGCGCTCTACGTCCAGCTCGCCGACGACATGACCGACAAGAACTTCATCAAGTTCATGCTCGAGGAGAAGCGCAGGCTGCTCTCCGATATCGGGTCCGAGCGCTTGCGCGAGATGACGCGGCGCTATCGATTCGACGACCGCGGCGAGTTCAACGTCGTCGACGAGCTCGACGCCGACACGGAACGCACGGTCGACACGTTGTCGGGCGGCGAGACGTTCCTCGCCTCGCTCGCCTTGTCGCTCGCGCTCGCGGAGGCCGTGACGCGTCACGGCGGTCGCTTGCAGTGCTTCTTCCTCGACGAGGGATTCGGCTCGCTCGACCCCGAGTCTCTCGACGCCGCGCTCGAGGGGATCGAGCACATCGTCACCGACGATCGCTTGATCGGCTTGGTGTCGCACGTCGAGGCGTTGCGCAACCGGATCGAGGACAAGATCGTGCTCGACAAGGACGACGACGGCATGACGAGGGTGATCGCAGGTTCGACGCTCGGTTAACCTGCGTCGATGAACTCGAAGCTCTTCGACTCGCGGGTGAGCCGGTTGCGCGACGCGACCGTGCTCGCGATCTTCCGCACGCGCGCTCCCCAGCACGCGGTCGAGGGGATCGGGGCCGCGGTGCGCGGCGGGTTCGAGGCCGTCGAGATAACGATGAACTCGCCGGGCGCGACCGAGGCGCTGGCCGAGGTGGCCGGGCGCGTCGACGCGATCGTCGGTGCCGGCACGATCACGCATCCCGACCAGGTCAAAGAGGCGTACGACGCCGGTGCCGAGTTCATCGTCACGCCGATCGTGATCCCCGAGGTCGTCGAGGCCGCCCACGGCCTCGCCATGCCGATCGCGATGGGCGCGTCGACGCCGACCGAGATCTTCACGGCGCGCTCGGCGGGGGCCGACTGGGTGAAGGTCTTCCCGGGCGAGAGCCTCGGCGGGCCGGAGTACATAACGAACGTCCTGGGCCCCCTCGACGGGACGCCCATCCTGGTCACCGGCGGGCTGACGCCGGAGAACTACCTGGGCTACCTGGACGCGGGGGCCGAGCTGGTGGGCTTCGCGAACGCGGTGTTCGAGCCGGAGCTCGCGGCGGAGGGCCGCTACGACGAGATGGAACGCCGGGCGATCGAGGTCTGCCGCCGTCTGGACCTCTACTTCACCGAGAAAGAGGACTAGCGGCGAACCTGCCGCACCGCAGCTCGTCCCACGTTGCGAGGTCCTCGTCGGACAGGCCCTCGGGGCCGCGCTCTTTCTCGACCAGGGCGCGGCACTCCGAGTGAGGGTCTCGACAGTACGCGTAGGCGATCGCCATAAGGATCAGCAGCGTCGCGACGACGATGGTGCGGACGATCGTCTGTCGCGCGTCCGTGATCGCGTCGATGATCCTCGCGGCGTCACTGGGGGGAGGCGGCTCGGGCCGCGGGGGCGGGTCGGCACCCAGCTCCGGTCCCTGCGACATGCGTTAGACCGCGGCTACCGCCGACAGCTCCGCTATCGACTTCTCGATCCCCTCGGCCAGTACCGCTATGTCCGGCGCCGTGTCGTAGTCGCCCAGCAGGCCGAAGCCGATCGTCCCGTTGTACGAGAGCAGCGCCACGCCGATCGTCGTGTTGTCGGCCAGCGGCAGCACCGGGTAGACCTCGCTCATCTCCCGGCCCAACGTGTACAGCGGTATCTGTGGGCCCGGCACGTTCGTCACCACGAGGTTGAAGGCGCGCTGGCGCGCGACAAGACGTGCGGCTTGCGCCACGATCGTCGGCGGCGCGTACTCGCCGAGGCTCGCCAGCACCTGGGCCCCCACGGCCTGGCCCGACTGCTTGAGGTCGCCCATCGTCTCGGTGATCTTCTCGAGCCTGCGCCGCGGGTCCGGCTCGTACACCGGCAACGGCGCCCACATCGACGCGACGCGGTTGCCGAGCGCGCCCCGGTCGGCTTCGGCCCTCACCGACACCGGCACCATCGCGCGCAGCACGAGGTCGTCGACGCGCTCGCCGCGCGCCTTCATCAGACGCCGCAGCGCGCCGGCCACCGCGGCGAGCACGACGTCG
>DASQDO010000461.1:0-9052 GCA_035634135.1 Actinomycetota bacterium | reverse complement strand
GGAAGTTGGGAGAGCGCAGCGCGTCTCCTTGTGGCGAGGTGAACACGAGCGCGTCCCGGTCCGGCTCGACGAAACGCTCCAGGTGGAGGCGCAACACCTCGTTCGTCTTCTTGGGCAGCGTGACGACGCGGGTCTGGTGTGTCTTCGTCGGGCCGAAGTGGAGCTGGCCGTCGACGTCCGCTAACGACTCCGCGACTTCCACCCGCCGGCGCAGGACGTTGACGTGCTTCCTGCGCAGAGCAGCGGCTTCGCCCCACCTCAGGCCGCCGAACGCCAGCAGGTGGATCAGCGCTTCGTACTGCTCCGGTACGGCCGCCCCGATCGCTTTCACTTGATCCGCACCGATGAAGTTCATCTCGCGTACGACGCTGCGAGGGAGCTTGACGCCGACGCAAGGGGAGCGCCCGATGTAGCCGGATTCGACGGCGGCGCGGAAGGTCGCCTGGACGAGGAAGTACGTCGACCGGACGCGTGAGGCGCTCAGGCCAGCGTTGGAAAGTTCCGCAACAAAACGCCTTACGTCGAGCGCTCGCACCTTAGCCAGCTGCGTCGATCCCAGCGCGGGGATGACGTGCTTCCGGAGCAGCGTCCTGTAGCCCGAGATCGTGTGGGGCTTCAGCGCCGGCTCGCTTGCCTCCAGCCAGTCGCCTGCCCAGTCCTTGAACAGGGTTCGACCTAGCGACGGGTCGATGTAGGTGCCCTCGTTGACGCTGACTTCGATCTTGCTCGCGAAGCGCCTCGCGTCGGCCTCGGTGCGGAAGGTGCGGCTTCGCTCGACGCGGTCGGGGTCGCGGTAGCGGACTTTCCAGGCGTGACTGCGCGAGCCGTCCTTGCGTTTCCGGGGGACCTTCTTGATCGATGCCACTCGCCACCGCCTGAGGCCTTGCGGACTTTTTGCGGACTTTTCCGCCGATCAAGCGTACGTGGCGGGATGGCGTAAGGCAAGATGTTGCCTCTGACCTGCGGTTTCTTGGGTGCCCCCGGCAGGATTCGAACCTGCGACACCAGGTTTAGGAAACCTGTGCTCTATCCCCTGAGCTACGAGGGCGCGGCCCGAGTCTAGACAAGCCCGCAAAGCGCAGGAGCCGGTCCTCCGCCCCCGGACCGGCTCCTGCGTTAGAGACCCCTGCGGGCCGGACCCGTCAGCCGTTCGCCGACGCGTTCGAGCCTTGGTAGAGGTCGTCTCCCGCGAAGACTGCGGTGAAGCCCTGGCCGGCCGGCGCGTTCTTCTGCTTCACGTCGATCGTCGCCACGCCTTGGTCGTTCGTCATCACGAAGCCCAGCGACCGGTCGCCTGCGAAGAACTCGACCATGCGGCCCCCGAGGCCGCCGGCCCCCGCAGCCGCGTCCGCGTCCGTCAGCGTGGCCGTCGCGGTCTTGCCGGACGTCTTGTCCTTCTGCACCGTCAGCGCGAGCGCCGACGTCTCCTTCTCGACGAGCAACGAGCGCACGTCGGCGGAGCCGAGCAGCGCCTCGCCCTCGCCCAGGAAGCGTGCGGTCAGGTCGTACGCGCCCGGCGTTTCGCCGACGCTCTCGTACCTGACCGATGCAATGCCCTGCTCGTTCGTCAGCGCGACGAACTCCTGCGCGGCCTCGGCCCCCGCCATGCGGAACACGATCTGCGCGCCGGGGATCGGCTCGCCGGTCACGGTGTCGCGCAGCTCGGCCTCGAACGTCGCGGGGTCGGAGTACTGGACGGTCTCGGAGGTGTTGTCGGTGAACGCGACCTGCGTCGCGCTCGGCTCCGCCACGTCGATCGCCTGGACTGCGGACAGCGCGTTCACGCGTCCGTATCCGACGATCGGGTCCCAGCCCGGCGAGTAGAGGTCGTCGGCGGTGTCGAGGATCGTCTGCACGACGAGGTCCGCGTTCGCCTTCGAGCGCTCGCCGCCGAGGCGGTCGTAGAGAAGGGCCGCGATGCCGGCGACGTGCGGCGACGACATCGACGTGCCGTGGAGGCTGTCGTAGCCGGAGTCGTGACAGGTCGATGCAGCCGAGCGGAGATACGTCGAGGTGACCCCGCCGTCACAGAACAGGCCGTCACCACCGGGGGCCGCGACTACCGGCTCGAGCCCCGGCTCGTCCGAGTTGCGGTCGACGTTCACCGGGAAGTCCGTGTACCAGGCCCTCAGGTCGTCGCGATCGGTCGCCACGACGCAGATCACGTTGCGCGACAGCGACGGGTACTCGCACGTCGGCTGCGCGAAGTTGCCGGCGGCCGCCGCGATGACCACGCCGTTGTCGCGTGCGTACTGCATCGCCTCCTCGGTCTCCGGGAAGCCGTCGGGACCGAAGTGGCTGAACGGAGGGATGTCGCCGATCGAGAGGTTGACGACGTGTGCACCGTTGTCCGTCGCGAAGCGGATGCCGTCGGCCATCGACTGGTCGAGGTCGGCGGCGCCACCGGTCGCGCGCACGGGGATGAGCGTGGCGTCGGGAGCGACGCCGACGACACCCGTCCCGTTGTCGGTGCACGCACCCGCGATGCCGGCGACGTGCGTGCCGTGTCCGTCCGTGTCCTGCGGGTCGTCGTCACCGGAGCTCACGTCGGAGCCGGGCAGCACCCGCAGCTTGTCGCACTGGAAGTCGGGGTGGCCGAGGTCGACGCCGGAGTCCACGATCGCGATGTTGATGCCGAAGCCGGTCGCGTTGCGCTCCTGCCACGCCTCCGGCGCCTGGATCTTCGTCATGCCCCACTGGAGATCGAACATCGGGTCGTCCGGCTCGACCGGGTACGTCCCGCGGCCGGGGGCCGGCGTCGGCGTCGGCTCGTTCGTCGGCTCGACGGTGGGGGAGACGGTGGGCGTCGGGCTCGGCGACTCCGTCGGGTCGGTCCCGTCGCCGCCGTTGACGACGAAGCCGGAGGGGTAGTCGGTCGAGTCGTAGACGATCCACGACCCCGCGTCGGTGTCGGTGAAGTGGCCGCTGATCGCGACCGTCACCGGCTGGCCCCCGGTCGGGATCGACAGCGGGACCTCGTTGCCGGCGTCGTCGAGCATCGTCGTGTACGTGTGCGTGATGCGGCTCGGGACGTTGCCGATCGACGCCGCCTCGGGCGTGCCGGTCATCGTCGGCAGCGCGTAGCGGGTCTCGCCGACCCAGACGTAGGGATCGAAGTTGACCTCGTCGAGGACGTCGCCGACCGGCGACTTCGCCCAGAAGTCGAGCGTGATGCTCGTGACGGTCCCGGGGATCTCGCCGGCCCAGTTCGGGTCGTAGATCGCGTTCGGCGCGCCGTTGGTGTCGGGGAGATCGTGGTACTCGGAGTAGCTGTCGAGCGTCGGCGGGTTCGTGTCGAACGGGTGCCCGTCGGCGAGGAAGAGGTCGGCGTTGCCCATGCCCGAGGCGGAGTGGAAGTAGTAGCGCGTCCCGCCGGTCGTCGGGCTCTCGGTCGGAGGAGTCGTCGGGGCCGGGGTCTCGGTCGGCGTCGCGGTGGGCTCGGGCGACTCCGAAGGAGGCGTGGTCGGCTCGGTCGACGTCCCGCCGCTACCACCGAGCACGGCCTGCACCGCAGCAAGCGCGTCGACGAGCCCGTGGCCCTTCTCGAACGAAGTGCCGTTGTCCGGGTTCGTGGGGTCCGTCCGGAGGCCGTACGCGCTTCCCCACTGGAACTTGTGCGCGGTGTCCTCGAGGACGATCTCGATCTCGGCGGGCGTCAGCGTCGGGTCCGCCTGGTAGAGCTGAGCGACGATCCCGGCCACGTGAGGCGCGGACATCGAGGTGCCCGACAGGCTCGCGTACATGTTGGGCGGGTTCACGACCATCCCGAAGTGCATGTTGCAGACCGGCAGCGTGACGCGGCACGTCGACGTGATGACGGTCCCGGGGGCCGACACGTCCGGCCAGCTCTCGACGTCGGTGGTGTTGCCGCGCGACGAGGTCGAGTCGATGGTGCCGGCCCGGGTCCCGTTGCCCTTGTCGTCGTAGTTCGCGACGCAGACGAGGCCGGGGGTCGGGTTCACGCACTCGGCGACCGTCGTCGGGTTCGTGCCGTTGCCGCCCGCGTTCCCGGCGGCGAAGACGACGGTCACGCCCGCGCGGATGAGTTCCTCCTGGAGCTTCCACGTAGCGCTGTAGAGGACGTCGCCGTTCGCAGCGTACTTGCGGTAGCCGCTGCCCCAGGAGTTGTTGACGACCTTGATGGCGGGGCTGACCTGGTCGTGGTTGTCGAGCACCCAGGCGAGGCCGTCGAGGCCGTTCTCCACGAGGATCGTGGTCCCGACGCTGACGCCGTAGAGCGTCGCGCCCGGCGCCGCACCGTGGTACGTCGAGCCCGTCCCGGCGACGATGCCGGCGACGTGGGTGCCGTGACCGCCCGCGGAGGGGTGGTCGGTGTCGTCGAGCTCGACTACGTCCTTCGGCGTCCGGCATTCCTGGAACCCGCCCAGGAAGGCGTTCGTGGCGGGGAGCGGGGACGTGCAGACGATCTTGACGTTCCCGCCCATGCGCGACGCGAGGTCGGGGTGCGTCCCGTCGACGCCGGAGTCGATGACCGCCACGCCGACGCCCCGGCCGTCGATCTTCGTCCCGCCGACGGTGACGGCCCCGTCGAGGACGTCCTGCCCCCGGGTCGCCCTGTGGGAGGAGTTGGTCGCCAGCTTGACGCGGCGGTTCGCCTCGACGTACTGGATCGCTTCCGCCTGCGCGAGCTCGCCGAACTCGGCGGCCGACCCGTACGCGACGAACACCTTTATCGCGTCGTAGACCGTGCCGGTCTCGAGCCCGGCGGCGCGGGCCGCGGCGAGCCCGTCCCGGAGGGACGCCGCCGGCTCCACGTGCACGAGCGCGCTGGCTCGCCCGGTCGCCTCGCTGACGAGACGGTCGACGGGGGCAGGGCCTGCCGTGGCGGCGGCCCGGACGGGGCCGGCGGCCACGAGGCCGGAGACGAGGGCGATGACGGCTAGTACCGAGATCGCGTGGACGCGGCGGCGCAGCGCGTGGCGCATTCAGTTCCTCCCCATTACGTACGGGCCCCAATGGCGTGGGCAGGCTCTGACGTGATCCGCCGCCGCCTCACCCGGAGCTTGTTCTGGACCGGCGCCGAATCTCCTGCGTAAAGCTCCCGCTAGTCGGCGTGGATCACGAACCCGGACGGGTAGTCCTCGGTCCCGTAGGAGATCCAGCTGCCGGCCCCGTCGACGTCCGAGATGCCCCCGATCGAGATCGTGACGGGGTCGTCGCCGGGATCGATCGCCAGCGGGACCTCGTTGCCGGCCGCGTCGAGCCTCGTCGTGTAGCTCCGGGTGAGCCGCGTGGGGACGTTGCCCAGCGACGGCTGCATCGGGACGGTGAGTGTCGGCAGGACGTACGGGTCGTCTCCCACCCACACCACCGGGCGATAGCTCACGGTGCCGAGCTCCTCCCCGACGGGCGTCTTCGCCCAGAAGTCGAGCGTGAGGCCCTCGATCGGTCCGTCGACCCGTCCCGTCCAGTGAGGGTCGAACGGGTCCGCCGGCCGCTCGTTCGAGCGCGGGAGGTCGCGCCACTCCGCGTAGATCAGGGCGGCCGGGGTCTCGCTGTCGAACGTGCTGCCGCTCGAGACGCCGTCGGCCTCGCCCACCCAGGTTGCGGTCTGGAAGTAGTACCTCGTCCCCGAGGGGGGCGGCGCGGTCGGCGTCGCCGTCGGGCTCGGAGAGGGGGTCGGGGTCGTCCCGGCGTTCAGCACCGCCTCGACCGCGGCGAGGGCGTCCACGAGGCCGTGTCCCTTCTCGTACGACGACGTGTCGTCCGGGTTCGTGGCGTCGGTCAGCAGGCCGTACGCGGCTCCGAACGCGAACTTGTGTGCCGTGTCCTCGAGGACGTTCTCGATCTCGGCCGGCGTGATCGACGGGTCTGCCTGATAGAGCTGCGCCGCGATCCCCGCGACGTGCGGGGCGGCCATCGAAGTCCCCGTGAGCGTCGCGTAGCGGTTCGGCGGATCCAGCAGCATTCCGTCGTGGAGGTGGCAGATCGGAAGCGTCATCCGGCAAGTCGACGTGATGAGCGTCCCGGGCGCCGACACGTCGGGCCAGCTCTCTACGTCGGAGGTGCTCCCCCGCGAGGAGCCGGGGTCGATCGTCCCCGCCCTCGTCCCCGTTCCCTGGTCGTCGTAGTTCGCGACGCAGACGATCCCGGGCGTGGGGTTCACGCACTGCGCGCTCGTCGTCGCGGCCGTCCCGGTGCCGGCCCCGTTGCCGGCCGACACGACGATGGTGATGCCCGCTTCCACGAGCTCCTCCTGGAGCTTCCACGTCGCGCTGTAGGTCGGATCTCCGGACGGCCGGTACTTCGAGTAGCTGGTGCCCCAGGAGGTGTTGACGACCTTGATCGGAGGACTCACCTGGTCGTGGTTCGCGAGGACCCATGCGAGCCCGTCGAGCGCGTTCTCCGGGAGCACGACGGTTCCCATGCCCACGCCGTACAAGGTGACCCCCGGCGCGGCCCCGTGGTACTCGCCGGCCGATGCCTCGCCGGTCCCGGCGACGATGCCCGCGACGTGCGTTCCGTGCCCGCTGGGGGAGGCGTGGTCGGTGTCCTCCAGCTCGACCGCGGTCTTCGGCCCGCGGCATTCGGTGAACCCGTCCTCGGGCCCGTTGACGATCAGCGGCACGGTGCAGACCATCTTGACGTTGCCTCCCATGCGCGGCGCGAGGTCCGGATGGGTCCCGTCGACGCCGGTGTCCACCACTGCGACGCCGACGCCGGTGCCGTCGATCGTGGCCCCGCCGGCAAGCGTCACGGCTCCGTCGAGGACGTCCTGGCCCCTGGTGGCCCCATGGGACGTGTCGCTGAAGAGACGCATCCGGCGGTTCGCCTCGACGTATCCGACGGATGGGGCCTTCGCGAGCTCCGAGAACTCGGTCGCCGAGCCGTAGGCGACGAAGACGCGGATCGCGTCGTACACGGTCCCGGTCTCGAGCCCGGCCGCACGCGCCGCTGCGATCCCGTCACGAAGGGCCGTGCCTTCGACGACGTGGACGAGCGCGCTGGTTCGCCTCGTCGCGCGCAGCACCGGACGATCGACCGGCGCGGGACCCTCGCCGGCTCCCGCGCGGACGGGGATCGCGGCCAGGACCGCGCAGACGAGGGACGCGAGCGCGACGAGCGAGATCGTGTGGAAGCGGCGGGGCATGGCGTTCCTCCCGTGCAGTGGGGACCGATGGTGAGAGCGGGGGTTCTGCCGCGCTTGGTCCGCTCCTGCGACTGCGACCCGGAACGTCGAGGGCCCGACAACAAAGAACGCCCCCGCGGGATAGCGGGGGCGTTCTCGTGGACGACGCGTGTCTTACGGGACGGACTGCACCGCGGTGAGGGCGTTCACGCGGCCGTGACCCACGATCGGGTCCCAACCCGGCGTGTAGAGGTCGTCCGCCGAGTCCAGGATCGTCTGCACGACGAGGTCCGCGTTCGCCGCGGAGCGCACTCCGCCGAGCCTCTGGTACACGAGCGCCGCGACGCCGGCGACGTGCGGAGAGGACATCGAGGTCCCGTCGAGGCTCTCGTAGCCCGTGGAGTAGCAGACGGAGTCGAGGCTGCGCAGGTAGGTCGAGACGATGCCCTCGTCGCAGAACGTGCCCTGGCCCCCGGGGGCCGCGACGACCGGCTCCATCGCCGGCAGGGTCTGCGGGTCACCGTTCACGGGGAAGTCGCTGTAGTACGACCGCACGTCGTTGCTGTCCGTGGCGACGACGCAGATCACGTTGCGGGAGAACGACGGGTACTCGCACGTCGGCTGGTCGAAGTTGCCCGCCGCGGCGGCGATGACGACACCGGAGTTGCGCGCGTACTCCAGCGCGTCCTCGGTCTGCGGGAACAGGAGCGCACCGCCGTGGCTGAACGGCGGGATGTCGCCGATCGAGAGGTTGATCACGTGTGCGCCGCGGTCGGTCGCGAAGCGGATGCCGTCGGCCATCGCCTTGTCGAGGTCCGACTCGTTGAACACCGACACCGGCATGATCGTCGAGCCCGGAGCGACGCCGGCCACCCCGACGCCGTTGTTCGTGCACGCGCCGGCGATCCCGGCGACGTGGGTGCCATGGCCATCCGCGTCCTGCGGGGTGTTCGGGCTCTTGCGCGACCCGATGTTCGAGCCCGGGTGCACGGCGAGCTTGCCGCACGCGAAGTCGTCGTGGCCGAGGTCGACGCCCGAGTCGACGATCGCGATCGTGATGCCCGTTCCGTCCGCCAGCGACCATGCCGCGGGGGCCTGGATCTTCTGGAGACCCCACTGGTTCGCGAACAGCGGGTCGTTCGGCGTAGTGGTCTGGGCCCCCGCTCCGGTGAGCCCGAGGCTCAGGGCGGTGGCGACGAGCGCAGAGAGCGCTACGAGGCGGCGTTTCGGGAAGACGCGCATGGTCGATCCTTTCGGTCGGACGACGGGCTCCCGGCGCGTGGGGGGAGGTGCGCCGCAGTCACGTTTTTCTTTACCGACCTCGAAAGTCCTGCGTGAAATGTCCGAAATGTCTGCTTGCTCAGCTGTCCCCGAGGGGCACGGGACGCGTCAGCGAAGCGCGCCGTTCCCTGCCGCGATCTCGATCGGGTCCTCGACGAGCTTGACGAGCTCGCTCGCCATGCGCTCCTCCGGGGACGCGATGTCCTCGACGGACTTCCCCTCGATCTGGTCGAGCGCGAAGGTCGCACGGTTCACGCCGAGGAGGGCGCCAGCGACCATCTGCTGGCGCTGTGCGTCGGGCAGCGTCTGCCACCTCTGGAACAACGTCTCCAACCAACCCAAGGCGAGCGTCAGCCCTTCCTTGAGCTCGTGACAGACCTTGTCTTCGACCTGCATTGCGACCACCCCTCTACTCGAACTGGCTGTGGGAATGTTTCGGGGCCAGCACCCGTAATTCCTCCACTTAATGTCCCATTCGGGCGGGATTTGACCCGCGGCCCCGGCAAGCAGTCGAAGCAAGGACAACGAATGACGGAACGGTTGGTGGTCGTAGGCGGCGACGCGGGTGGCATGACCGCGGCGAGTCAGGCGCGGCGATTGCGGGGGCCGGACGACCTCGACATCGTCGCTTTCGAGCGCGGCCACTTCACCTCTTACTCGTCCTGCGGCATCCCGTACTTC
>DASQDO010000460.1:0-4016 GCA_035634135.1 Actinomycetota bacterium | reverse complement strand
CGCTCCCGCTCGGCAAGCGGGGACGGTCCGAGAAGGAGCCGTCCGCCGAAGGCGAGGTCGAGGCACGCAAGACGACGGCTCTCTCGGCGATCGTCGACCTCGAGAACGAGCGTCTCGTCGGCAAGCTCTCCGACGAGGACTTCGACGTGCTGCGCGTGCAGTACGAGTCCGAGGCGTTGCAAGCGCTGACGGAGCTCGACGCGCTGCGCGCCGAGAGCGACGAGCCGGACGACGCGTCCCTCGAGGCCGAGATAGCGGAGATGCGGCAGCGCCTCGCGTGCCCGCGCTGCGGAAGCCTGCGGTCTACCGACGGGACGTGCGCGCAATGCCAGACCACCACGTGAGGGCCGCGCTCGCGCTCACGCTCGTGCTGCTGACGGCCGCTCCCGTGGAAGCAGCCGAGACCGGCACGATCCGGGGACGCGTGCTGAACGAGACGACGGGCGAGCCGCAAGAGGGCGTCAGCGTGACCCTGACGAGCGCGCTCGACGACGGGTCGCGGCAACGCGCGGTCGTCACGACGACCGACGAGCGCGGGAGATATCTCTTCGAGGACCTCCCCACCGGGGACGATCGCTACTACGCGATCGACGCCCGGCACGACGACGGCCTCTTCGCCGGCGGAGTCGTGCGACTTCCCGAGGGCACGGCGAAGCCCCCGGTGATCGACTCGACCCTGCGGGTGTGGGACACGACGACCGACCCCGCCGCGATCGTCGTGCGCCGCGACAGCATCTTCGTCGTGCCGAGCGACGACGGCGCGGGCGTGATCGAAGCCCTCGTCGTGGCGAACATCTCCGAGGAGGCTTACATCGGGCGTGGCCGTGAGCTGGGTGCGGAACAGGATGGCGAGATCGCGAGCCTCGGGTTCGCCGTCCCGCGCGAGGCTCGGCTCCCACCCGTCCCGATCGTCGAGTCCGAGATCGACTTCCCGACGCTGGTCGAGACGAGCTTCGGCTTCGCCGCGACGACCGCGATCCCACCGGGACAGTGGCGCGTCGTCTACTCATACGAGGTGCCCGGCGACGGCGGGACGTACGACCTCTCGCGCCCCGCGCTCTACCCGACGCTCGAGCTCGGCGTGTACGCGGGCGAGCCGCTGAGGATCGAAGGGGGCCGCGTGAGCCCCGACGGGAGCCGCGACGTCGAGGGCAAGTCGTACGACCTCTACTCGAGCAGCGGCACGCTCGAAGCCGGCGACTCGATCGACATGATCGCGGTCGCCGAGGCGTCGGCGGGGAACCTCCTCGCGATCGGAGGCATCGTCGCGGCCGTTGTGGTCGCCGCGGGCGCGCTCGTGTTCGTCATCCGCCGCCGGTCGCGCGGGACCGCACCCGAGCCCCCCGCGAGAGAAGACGTCGTCGAGGCAATCGCGCGTCTCGACCTCGCCAAGGAGCAGGGCCTCATCCAGGAGACCGAGTGGGCGTCGCGGCGGGACGCGTTGAAGCGGTCCCTGGAAGAGGAGCGGGTGCCGTGACCGAGGCGATGGTCCGGCTCCACGGCGTCGAGGTCGCGTTCGGCCGCACGCTCGCCCTCCACGGGATGACGATCGACCTGTTTCCCGGCGTGATCGGTTTGTTCGGTCCGAACGGCTCGGGGAAGTCGACGTTGCTGTCGGTGCTGGCGGGCCTCCTCCGCCCGACCGCCGGAACGGCCGAGTACCGCGGCCGCCCGATCCGCTCCTCCGACGAGGAGTGGCGGCGCGTCGTCGGATACGCGGGGCACGAGCCGGGCCTCTATCCGTCGCTGACCGTCGCCGAGAACCTCGAGCTGTGGGCGCAACTGTTCGACGCGCCGGGACGTCGAGTGGGAGAGATGATCGAAAGACTCGGCCTCGGCGAGCGCCGGAACACGCAGGTCCGTGCCCTCTCGGCCGGATACAAGCGGCGCGCGTCCGTCGCGCGGGCCCTGCTCCACGAGCCCGCCGTGCTCTTGCTGGACGAGCCCTACGCGAACCTCGACGACGAGGCCGCGGCCGAGGTGTCCGCCGCGATCGTCGAGTGGCGCCGGCCGGATCGTCTCGCGGTCGTCGCGACGCACGGCGCGAAGAAGGTCAAGGCCTACGCGGACGCGGGGATCATCCTCAAGCACGGGGCCGTCGTGAGCTACCGGCGCGGTGTCGAGCAGCTCGCGCCACCGGTCGCCTCGGCGAGTGGTCGAAGCGGAAGTGCAGGCACCTGATGGCGGCCGCGGGCTTTCTCCCGAAGACCGCCGCGCTCGTCCGCAAGGACCTGCGGATCGAAGCCCGGGGCCGCGACACGTTGCCCCCGATGCTCGCGTTCACGCTCGCCGTCGTATTGCTCCTCGCGTTCTCGCTACCGGACGCGTCGCGCCTCGACCAGGCGGTCCGCATCCCCACCGGCGGCACGCTCCTGCTCGCCGACGTGCTGGCCGGTTTCCTGTGGGTCACGGTCCTGTTCGCCGGGCTGATCGGGTTCGCGCGCACGTTCGAGGTCGAGCGCGAGGGCGGCGCGCTCGACGTGCTGCTGCTGGTCCCGCTCGACCGGGCCGGGCTGTTCGCCGCGAAGGCCGTAGCGAACCTGGTCTTCGTCCTGTCGGTCGAGCTGCTCCTGCTCCCCGTCTACGCGCTGTTGTTCGGGATCGACCTCGGCTCCGGCTGGTTCGCGCTCGTCGTCGTCGTGCTGCTCGTCGACGTCGGGTTCGTATGCGTGGGGACGCTCTTCTCGGCGCTCGCCGCCCAGACGTCGTCGCGCGAGCTGATGCTGCCCCTGCTCGCGCTCCCCGCGCTCGGCCCCGTCTTCGTCGCGGCTACGGAGCTCACCTCGGACCTCTTCACGGGGGCCGGGCTGGACGCGGTCGCGGCGCGCGGCTGGTTCACGATCCTCGCGGTGTTCGACGTCGTGTTCGCGACCGCCGGCGCCCTCGTCTTCGACTTCACGCTCGAATGAAGCTCCGGCTCGCCGCCGCGCTCCTCGCCGTGCTGGCCGCGTGCGGCGGCAACGCGGGCTACGACGTCCTGCCCGACCGGTCGATGGCCGCGGCGCGCGGGATCACGCTGCCCGAGCCGGCCCCCGCGATCCCCGCCTTCCTCCTCAGGTTCGAGAACGCGATCCTGCCGACGCGTGCCGAGAAGGCGGCGAACATGCGGGGCGTCTCGGTGGCGGTGCCGCTCACGCTCACCGAACGGCGTGTCGAGGGCCCGACGGGGATCTCGACTTTGCGCGTGGGCGCAGTCGACCCGCTGCTGTTCCGCGCTCTCGCGCCCGAGCCCACGCGCGCCGCCGAGTTCGTCTGGTCGGCGCTCGTCTCCGGCGAAGCCGTCGTGACGTTCGAGGCCGCCGAAGCGCTAGGCATCGAGGGCTCCGGAGAGATCACCGTCGGCGACACGCCTCTGCGCGCCGGCGCGATCGCGGACAACGGCGTGCCGAACCTCGCGGACGTCCTCGTGCCCGACTTCGTCGGCGAGGACGCCGGGCTCCCCGGCCCCCGTCTCCTCGCGATCGGCGTGAAGGACGCGGATCGGATCGCCGCCACGGGGCGCGCCCTCCGAGAGGGGTTCCCCGGCGCGCAGGTCCGCCGGCTCCTCGGCGAGGTCCCCGAACCCATCGAGCCGAGCTCCCCCGAGCTCGTGGGCTCGAGCTCCGGCGGCCTCATCGGCACGCTCCACTTCGAGGTAGCGGAGGACGGGTTCATCCGGCCCGACCCGGCATGGGTGGCCGCGAACATCGCGCACGCCGACATGCCGATCATCGGCTCGGTCACGTGCCACCGCCTGCTGATCCCCCAGCTCCACGCCGCGCTCGCCGAGGTCGAGGAGGCCGGGCTCGCCGGCGAGATCTACGAGTACAACGGGTGCTACGTCCCCCGCTTCATCGACCGGGACCCGAGCAAGCCGCTGTCGATGCACGCGTTCGGCCTGGCGATCGACCTCAACACGGCGACGAACCAGCTCGGCACCGAGGGCGACATGGACCCCCGCGTGGTCGAGATCTTCGAGCGGTGGGGGTTCGTGTGGGGCGGGCGCTGGTCCCGGCCCGACCCGATGCACTTCGAGC
>DASQDO010000459.1:0-4529 GCA_035634135.1 Actinomycetota bacterium | reverse complement strand
CCGGCATCGGCCCGTGGGCCTGACTCAGGACTGGATCCGGACCTCTTCCCAGTCGCCGTGCCCGTAGAGCTTCACGTGCACTGTCGACGTCGCGGCGTCGAAGTGCCAGCCCGAGTCGGAACGGCTCCCGAGAGCGTCGAGCCCGGCGACCTGCTGTAGGGCGCGGCCCCAGCGGGTCACGCGGACCGGGCCGGACACCCGCAGCGACACGCGGATCCAACGCCCCCGCCCGTTGAACAGCACGAGCTTCACCTCGTCCGGCACCCCGCCGGCGAACTCGACTTCGTACGGCCGGCCGGGGACGACCGTCGTGTACGCCTCGTCGGAGTAGTCGCAGCAGCCGGCGAGCTTCTGCTCGACCCCGTCGGGACGCCGGATCGTGAGCGGGTCGATCCAGCTCCGGCCCCCGCTCTCGCTCCCCGCGAGCAGCGAGACGTAGTCCGAGTCGCACACGTGCGCGTTCCACGCGGCGCGGTACTCGCACGTGTCGTTCAGCAGGAAGGGGTTGTCCACGACGACCGCGCTCCCCGCGCGGCCGGTGACGGTCCCGTCGCGGTCGTAGAAGACCTTGGAGGCGTCGCCGTCCATGCCGGGCTCCGGCTCCGTCAGGTAGACGGGGTTCGAGTCGACGAAGCGCACGCGCTCGGCGAAGTTGCGCGGGTCGAGCGAGAACGCGTTCGGCGCCAGGTACGTGAGCCCGCCCGCCTGACGCAGCGAGTTGGACCTGAACCCTACGAAGGTCGTGTCGCGCACCCCGACCTTCCCGTCGTAGAACTCGAAGCCTCCGATCGGCGCCTCGGGATCCCAGAACGCAGGAAGAGCGCGGCCGTTCGGCCCGGTCTCCTCCCACGGCTCGGTCATCCCCGGGTTGTGCGTCTCCGCGACGACGACGCTGTCTTCGAGGTAGCTCTCCGACGACGCGAACGTTGCTCCGGCGCGGTTGTCGGCGAGCGTCGCGCCGGTGACGACGTGGTGCTCCCCTCGCAGCCACACTCCGCGGCTGCGGTTCATGTACGCGACGAGGTGCTCGAAGCGGGCCACCACCGGCTCGGAGTCCGGGTCGGAGGGGTCGGCGACGGGCTCGTAGGACGTGGACTCGGTCCGGCCGTCGGGGCGGGGGCCGTCGTCGACGTTGAGGCCCGACTGCGCGTTCGAGTGCGCGACGTTCCGGCTGAACTCACCGAGGGGCGTCCGGCGCGGCCAGACCCCTTCGTCCTCGGACAAGCCCGTCGGATGGCGCGGCAGCGCGTACCAGAAGCCGAAGCCGTCCGAGCCCCCCGCGACGTTGCCCCGCAGGACGTTGTCAGGGTTCGTGATCCAGAACGTGGCGGGCCGTTCGTCGCTCGGCAGGAGGCCGTCCTCGACCTTGCGCGTGCCGAAGCCGAGGTTGCCGGCGATCAGGTTGCCGGTCTCGATCCCGTCTTCGAGGAAGAAGCCGTGTCCCGCGTGGTCGAAGCACACGTTGTCGCGCACGACGAGGTCGTGCGTGCCGTGCACGACGACGCAGCGGTTGAAGCTGTCGTGGATCGTCGAGCGCTTCAGGTACGAGCCGTCGGCGTCGCCGTCCATGTGGAAGTGCACCGGGTAGCGCCGCAGCGCCTTGCGCTGGCCCATGCGCGCGAGCTCGACGCCCTCGATGCGGGCGGTCGAGCCCTCCATCACCATCAAGTGCCCGCCGAAACCGTCCTCGTTGGACGTCTCGTCTCCGCGCACGACCACGTTGTGGGTGAGCAGCGCGACCTCGGCGCGCTCGTCGACGGGATGGCCGTCGAACGTCTGCACCTCGCCCCAGTGGCGGTAGTCCAGCGGCGAGTCGAGCCGCAGCGTGCGCCCGTCGACGGCCGTGATCGTGCGGACCTCGTCGTGCTGACGCCAGTAGTCCGACGACGCAAGCGCGACCCGGTCGCCCGGCCCCCACGGCACGTCACCGTCGAGCGTGATCCGATCGGCGCCGCGGCCCGCGGTCGCGTCGAGACGTGCCCACGTACGTACGCGCCTGCCGTGGAGGTCGAGCGTTCCGCCCATGACGCCGAGCAGCTTCGTGCCCATGCCCATCACGTCTTCTTCGCTAGGCACGCCGGTGAGCGTGATCACGGCGTTCCCGCGGAACGGTCTCTTGGCGGTGCCGACGCGCATACGTCCGTGCACCACGATCCAGTCGGTCGTCAGCTCGAGGTCCTTCGGCGCGAACGAGAGCGTGCCGTCGACCTGGAGGCCGCCGAGCTGCGGCGTCGAGGTGTCGAGCACCACGTGCGAGCCCGCCGGGATCACGACCACGTCACCGCGCCCCGGAGGCGATCCGCCCCAGGTCGCAGGCTCGGACCACGCCCCTCGCGTAACGGAGCGCGCGGCGACCCGTCCTTGCGCGGGAGCGGCCCCGGCAGGGGCGAACGAGGCAAGGACGAGCAGGGTCGTGAGGGCGGCGCAGCGGCGCCTGGTACGGGCCATTCCCCCCGGTTATCGGCATCGCGGCGGGGCGCTGTAAGGAGATGTCCGGATCGCGTGGGTTCCGTCCGGCAGGAGGGGGTGCCGGAGGCGCCGAATAGGGGTTCCGAGACCTCTGCAACGAAGGGACGAAAACGATGCTCAAGAAGACCCTCGTCACGCTCGTGGCCGCCGCGCTCGTCGCGGCCCCCGTGGGCACCGGTGCCTTCGCGAAGGGCAAGAAGAAGAAGGGCCCGAAGCCGTACGTGAGCGAAGAGATCACGATCCAGAGCGGCCACCCCGCCGCGCACAGCCAGTCGGGGACGCTCGTGACGATCACCGCGCAGGAGTTCATCCGCACGTGCGCCCTCCCGTCGACCAACGGTGTCGACGCAGCCGTCTACGAGGTGCCGGCGGACTACAAGGGGCTCACCGCGTCGATCAAGGCGCTCGGCACGGGGGCCGGTCCCGCCGGCTACGACCTCGACCTCTACCTGTACGACGAGAGCTGCACCGAGGTCGCGGTGTACAACCCGTCGAACACCGACGAGTTCGGGGTGCTCACACCCGACACGGCGTTCATCCTCGTGCACAACTACCAGCCCGGCCCCATCACGCAGCACATCGAGCTCGCGCCCTCGAAGTAAGGACGCGAACGCAGGGTTCAGGCTGCCGGTGCTAGTCGCGCTCTAGGGTTTGCTCCGTCGCCCAACCGGTCTCGGCGAGCATGAACCCCGCCTGGAAGCGCGAGCGCGCGCCCAACTTGTCCATCAGCGCCTTGAGACGCCGGCGGAACGTGCGACGGCTGAGGCCGAGACGGCGTGCCGCCATCTCGTCCGTCATCCCCGTCACGAGCAGTGAGGCGACCGCGCGCTCCTCGTCGGTAGGCGCCGGCAATGTGGTCTGCATCTCGTTCGTCGTCATCGCTGCGTAGAACGAAAGTCTGCCGGGCGCGTAACGCGGCGATTTCGACGACGCCCGTGATCCCCCGGATGGGGGAGCACCTTCACGCGGCGGTATAAGGGTTGGGTGGACCGACGGTTTGCGCGCCGCGCGTGGCAGCACCTCGAGACCCTGCACGCGGTCGTGTACTTCGCTCCCGAGAAGAAGGCCGCTTACGACGCAGCGGGGTTGAAGGGCGGGTGGATGGGCTACTTCGCCGGCCGGGCCGCGCCTCTGGGCCCGGTCTCCGCGGAGGTCGTCACCGCCGTCTTCTACAACTTCCACCCCGCGATGGTGCGGCGCGCCATCCCCGACGCATGGGCGTTCTCGTCGCCGGAGCGAGTGCTGGAAGCGCGCCTCGAGATCGTCGACGCGGCGCTGCGCCGATTGCTCGGCGCCGACCTCGGCGCCCTCGGCGACGCGGCCGAGCTGTGCCTCGACGCCGCCTCCCGCTGCGACGCCGCGGGGCGCCCGCTGTTGGCGGCGAACGCCGCGCTGCCGGCCCCCGACGAGCCGCACCTCAGGCTCTGGCACGCGGCGACGATGCTGCGAGAGCACCGCGGGGACGGCCACGTAGCCGCTCTCGTGACCGCCGGGCTCGACGGGTGCGAGGCGCACCTCACGCTGGCCGGGACGGGCGCCCTCGCGGAGGCCGACCTGCGGCCCCACCGGGGATGGCCGGACGAGGACTGGGAGGCCGCGCGGGCGCGGCTCGTCGAGCGCGGGTTGCTGGACGAGTCCGGCACGCTCACGCGCTCGGGGGCCGAGCTGCGGGCGTGGATCGAGGACCGAACCGACGACGCCGCCCTGGGGCCGTGGAGGTCGTTGGGTGACGGCGCGAGCGAGAGGCTGCTCATGCTGTTGGAGAGGCCGGTCGAGAGGGTCCTCGCGGGTGGGGGCGTCCCGTTCCCGAACCCGATGGGCTTGCCGCGGCCCGGCTAGACGGGGCAGCCCGCGGCGAGCCAGCGCTCGGCCGCCGCGACGTCGCCTCCGAGCGTGATCGTCCCGGAGGGCTCGCGCCCGGCGAGGCGGTGCACGACCGCGCCGGCGGACGCGGTGATCGTCGCGCGCCTCCCGTCGCCGGCGACGTAGAGGCCGCCCGCGGGGCCCGTGAGCTCGACCGTCACGTCCGCCTTCGTCCGCCGCGCCCAGTCCTTCAGCAT
>DASQDO010000458.1:0-7679 GCA_035634135.1 Actinomycetota bacterium | reverse complement strand
CGACCCCGACGACCTCGATCAGGCCCGGGTGTGCGGCGGCGACGTCGAGGGCCTGTCGCCCGATCGAACCGGTCGAGCCGAGCACGACGATGCGTCTTCTCTCCACGCGGGGATTCTCACACGGCCTTTGTCATAGACCTCAGGCGACGAAGTGGAGATATAGCGAGATCGCGGGGCAGCAGAAGATGATCGCGTCGAGGCGATCGAGCATCCCGCCGTGGCCCGGCAGCAGCCGTCCCGAGTCCTTGATCCCGATCTCGCGCTTCACCAGCGACTCGACGAGGTCGCCGACGGGGGCGAGCAGCCCGGCCATGAGGCCGATCGCCAGCCCCGACGGAACGGTCATCTCGTCGAGGAGGGCGGCGAACAGGAGCCCTGCCGCAAGTGCGGTTCCGATGCCGCCCACGAACCCCTCCCACGACTTCGCCGGCGAGACGGACGGCGCCAACTTGTGCCGGCCGAAGCTGGTGCCCACGAAGTACGCGCCGCTGTCGTCGCACGCCACGATCAGGACCGAGGCGACGAGAAGCGGGACGCCTCCCTCCATGACGAGGATCGACACCGCGCCGGCCCCCCCGCCCGCGATCCAGGTGAGGCCGAAGATCGTCCACGCCGCGTCCGACCCCGCCATCGCGCCACGGTTCGGCCGCAGCGCGTAGATCATCGCGAGGTACGTCGCCACCGCGAGGACGATCCCGATGTAGGCGAACTTCTCCTGGTACGCCGCGGCGAGGATCGCCGCCGTCCCCGCGAGGCCGAGGACGATGCTCGGCTTGTGGCCCTTCTGGACGAGGGCGTCGAGCAGCTCGAAGACCGACATCAGCACGACCGCGATCACGAGCCCGAAGAACCACGGCCGTCCGCCGATGGCGCAGGCCACGATGAGGCCGAGCAGGATGAGGGCTGTTACGACCGCCTGCTTCAGCGATCGCTGATGGGCGGCCGGTGACAATCAGACCTCGGAGAGCTCTGCTTCCTTGCGCTTCAGGTTCGCGTCGACCTCGGCCACGTACTTGTCGGTGATCTTCTGCAGCTGGCCCTCGGCGCCGCGCTCTTCGTCCTCGGAGAGCTTGTGGTCCTTCTTCATCCGCTCGAGCTCCTGCTTCGCGTGCCGGCGCACGCCGCGGACGGCGACGCGGCCCTCTTCGGCGCGCACATGAGCGAGCTTGATCAGCTCCTTGCGCCGGTCCTCGGTCAGCTGCGGGAACGCGAGCCGGATGACCTTCCCGTCGTTGTTCGGCGTGATGCCGAGGTCGGACGCGAGGATCGCCTTCTCGATCGCGCCGATCTGGCTCGAGTCGTACGGAGCGATCACCATCAGGCGAGGCTCGGGCACCGACACGTTGGCCACCTGGTTGAGCGGGACCTGCGAGCCGTAGTAGTCGACGTTGATCCGGTGCAGCAGCGTCGGCGAAGCGCGGCCCGAGCGGATCGAGGCCAGCTCCTCCAAGTTCACCGACACTGCCTTCTTCATCTTCTGGTCCGCGTCCCTCAGGACCTCGTCCTTGGTCTCGAACACGTCAACGTCCTCCTGTCGCGTCGGAGTGAACCAGGGTTCCCACTTCCTCACCCGAGAGGATCCGCACGATGTTCCCGGCGAGGAGGTTGAACACGATGATCGGCAGCGAGTTGTCCATGCACAGCGAGATCGCCGTCGAGTCCATGACCTTCAGCCCGCGGTTCAGGACCTCGATGTACGGCAGCGACGAGAACATGCGCGCGTCCGGGTTCACGAGAGGGTCCGAGTCGTAGACGCCGTCGACCCGCGTCCCCTTGAGGATCGCCTCGGCCCCGATCTCGAGCGCCCGGAGCGCGGCCGCGGTGTCCGTCGAGAAGTACGGGTTGCCGGTCCCACCGGCGAAGATCACGACGCGGCCCTTCTCGAGGTGCCGGATCGCGCGCCTGCGGATGTACGGCTCGGCGAGCTCCTGCATCCAGATCGCAGTCTGGACGCGGGTGCTGACGCCCTCCTTCTCGAGCGCGTCCTGCAACGCGAGCGCGTTGACGACCGTCGAGAGCATGCCCATGTAGTCCGCGGTCGTGCGGTCGGTCCCCTGGGCCGACGCGGAGAGGCCGCGCACGATGTTGCCGCCGCCGATCACGAGCGCGAGCTCGGAGCCGAGCTCCTTCGCCTCTGCGACTTGCCGCGCCATCGACGCGACGATCCGCGGGTCGATGCCGAACCCGTGCTGGGGGTCGGCGAAGGCCTCGCCGGAGAGCTTTACGAGGACTCGCTTGTACTTCGCTTCCGGCGAGACTTCCATCACGCCTGGACCGCTCGCCGAGCCGACCGGTTCAACGTCGCTAGCCCTCCGAGCCCTCGCCGACGCGGATGCGGGCGAACTGCCCGACGCCGACGTTCTCGCCCATGCTCGAGCGGGCCTCGTCGATCAGCGTAGCGATCGTCTTCGACTTGTCCTGGATCAACTCCTGGTCGAGAAGGACGCGCTCCTTGTAGAACGACTCCATCTTGCCGGCGACGATCTTCTCGATCACCTGCTCGGGCTTGCCGGAGTCCTTCGCCTGCTTCGCGTAGATCGCCGACTCCTCGTCGATGATGTCCTGCGGGACCTGGTCGCGGGTCGTCCACTGCGGGTCGGCGAACGAGATGTGCATCGCGATGTCCTTCGCGAGCCGCTCGAAGGCCTCGGTCTTCGCGACGAAGTCCGTCTCACAGTTGAGCTCGAGCAGCACGCCGAGCTTCGGCGGGTAGTTCGGGTCGGGCTTGTGCATATAGGTGTAGACGATGCCCTCGGTCGCCGCACGGCCGGTGCGCTTCGCCGCGTCGGCAAGGCCCTTCTCGCGCAGCAGACGCTTCGCCTTGTCGAGGTCGCCGCCGGTCTCGACGAGCGCCTTCTTCGCGTCCATCATCCCGGCGCCGGTCGCGTCGCGTAGCGCCTTCACGTCCTTCGCGGATATCTCAGCCATTTGCGTCCTCCTTCGGCCTGGGGTGTGAGAGGTCTCCCGGCTCGTCGCCCTTCTCGTCCGGGGCGTTGGCGTCCGCCGCGTTTCCGGAGACGGGGGCCGACAGCGAGCTCTCTTCCACGGGGGTCCCGGCGGTCTGGTCGGTCGTCGTGCCGCCCGCGGGCGTCTCGTCGCCGCCTGCCGTGGCGATCTGGGTCGCCTTCTCGCGCTCGGCCTGCTCCTCGGCCTCGAGCTGGAGCTCCCACTCGGCCTTCGGCTCGGCCGCGGCCCCCGGAAGCACGTCACCTGCGACGGTCGCCGCGGCGGCAGCCGTCACGGCCTCGTCCTGGTCGCCGCGCATCGACTTGCCCTCGATCACGGCGTCGGCGATGACGCGCGTGAGGAGCGCGCCCGAACGGATCGCGTCGTCGTTGCCGGGGATCGCGTAGTCGACGTCGTCGGGGTCGCAGTTCGTGTCGAGCACCGCGACGATCGGGATGCCGAGCTTCTTCGCCTCGCGCACGGCGATCTCTTCCTTCTTCGTGTCGAGGATGTAGACCGCCTCGGGCTGCTTGTCGAGGTTTCGCAGGCCCCCGAGGTTGCGGGCGAGCTTCTCGTACTCGCGCCGGAGCCGCAGCGCTTCCTTCTTCGGCAGCGTGACGAGCGCGCCGGTCTGGTCCATGTCCTCGAGCTCGCGCATGCGCTTGATGCGCTCGTGCATCGTCCGGAAGTTCGTGAGCATCCCGCCGAGCCACCGGAAGTTCACGTACGGCATCCCGCAGCGCTGGGCCTGCTCCTCGACGGCGTCCTGGACCTGGCGCTTCGTGGCGACGAAGAGGACCGTCCCGCCCCCGGCGACGAGGTCGCGGGTGAACGTGTAGGCCTTCTCGATCCCCGACATCGTCTGCTGCAGGTCGAGGATGTAGATGCCGTTGCGCTCCGCGAAGATGAACCGCTTCATCTTCGGGTTCCATCGCCGGGTCTGGTGTCCGAAATGGACCCCAGCCTCCAGTAGCTGCCGCATCGTGACGACGGGCATAGAAGGACCTCCTTCGGTTGGCCTCCGCTCGATGAGCCCGTTACCGGGACCGAAGCTCCCGGCCCGCGTTGCGCCGGGATGTCGAGCGTGTGGATTTTGTGGTGCCGGCGGAGTTTACCCCGGGTCGGTCGCCTCGGAGATCTTGCCCCGCAGGGCCAGCACGGCCTTCGTGTGCATCTGGCAGATCCGCGACTCGGTGACCCCCAGGACCTGACCGATCTCGGCCAGCGTCAGGCCCTCGTAGTAGTAGAGCGTGACGACGACCTTCTCCCGCTCGGGGAGCTTGTTGACCGCCTCCGTGAGGATGTCCTTCATCTCGACCGACTCGAAGGCGTCCATGGGCGAGACCGTCTTCGTGTCCTCGAGCGTGTCGACGAGCGACAGCTTGTCGCCCTGCCCCCCGTCCACTGCCATCAGCTCGTCGAGTGCTACGAGGGACACCGTCGACAGCTGCGTGTAGATGTGGTGGAGGTCGTCGACCGAGATCCCCATCTCGTCGGCGATCTCCTTGTCCGAGGGCGGCCGCTTGAGCTTGTTCTCGAGGCTCGAGTAGGCCTTCTCGACCTCGCGGGCCTTGAACCGCACGCTGCGAGGCACCCAGTCGATCGCCCGGAGCTCGTCGATGATCGCCCCGCGGATACGGCTGATCGCGTAGGTCTCGAACTTGATGTTCCGGCTCTGGTCGTACTTGTCGATCGCGTCGATCAGCCCGAAGATCCCGTACGAGATCAGGTCCGCCTGCTCGATGTTCGCCGGCAGCCCCACGGCGACACGCCCCGCCACGTACTTCACGAGCGGCGAGTAATGGAGGATCAGGCTGTCGCGGGCCTTGCCCGACCCGGTCGACTTGTACTCGGCCCACGCCTCCTGGACCCCCTCGGGAGCACTCGAGAGGGGGCCGGGAGCTCGCGTAGTGGCCTCAGGCTCTGGGATGGCTTCGCTCATAGACGGCTTTCAGTCGCTCCGTGGAGACATGCGTGTAGATCTGAGACGTGGCGAGACTCGCATGACCCAATAGCTCCTGCACCACCCGCAGATCGGCCCCCCCGTCCAGCAGGTGCGTCGCGAAGGAATGCCGCAGCGCGTGGGGGCCCACCGGGGCGGCGCCTTCGGCGGACAGATATCGACCAAGCATAGAACGCACGCTGCGCGGCCCCAACCTCCCGCCCCGTGAGTTCAGGAACAGGGCATGCCGGGCCTCCGCGGGCGTGCTCGGCCGCAGCAGCTCTTTCCTTCCACCGGCCACGTACCTCTCGACGGCCCGGCAGGCCGGCTCGCTCATCGGCAGCTGCCTCTGCTTGCGTCCCTTCCCCGTGACGCGCAGCCGCGCGGCCCCCACGTCGACGTCGTCCACGTCGAGCGAGCACAGCTCCGCAACCCTCAACCCCGACCCGTACAGCAGCTCGAGGACCGCCCGGTCCCTCTGCCCCGCCGGCTCGTCCCCCGGCGGCAGCTCGCACAGCCGGGCGATGTCCCCGGCCCTCATGACCTTCGGCAACGTCCGGTGCGGCGTCGGCACGGGCACGTCGGCGGCGGCGTTCGACTCGACGAGGCCGTGCGTGACGGCCCAGGCCAGCATCGACCTGACGGCGCTGATCTTCCGTGCGATCGACCTCCGGGCGAGCTTGCGCTCGGCGAGGAAGGCGACGTACCGCCGGAGCTTCAGCCGGTCGACGTCGTCGATCGACCGGGCCCCCGCCCGGCTCAGCCAGTCGCCGAACTGGTCGAGGTCGCGCCTGTACGCGGCGAGCGTGTGGGGCGAGAGGTCGCGCTCGGCCTCACAAGCCCGCAAGAACCCACCGGCAACTTCCGCAACATCAGCCACACCGCCAGGATGGTTCCCGGGCCCGGCCGAGTCAATTACCGGCTAGGCCCCCGAAGTGCCGCCATCCTCGACCGCGCCGGGCGAGCCCTGCGAGGTGGAGCCGAGGCCGCCCTCGCCCTCGTCGCCGCCGGGCCCGTCCACGGGGGCCGTCTTCGGGTCGTTCGCGTCGTCCTGCTCGTCCGGTCGTTTCTCCTGTTCGTTCATGACGATCCCTTCACTCGACGACTTCACGCCGCGTCTGTACCCACGGCGAAGCACCACCTCTCTTCCCGGGGCTCTGGTGCGCGTGGTTGGTGTGGTGCGCGTGGTTGGAAGCCCAACCTCGCCAACCACACGAACCACCGCGACCACAAGCTCCGGAAGAAAGGTCATTCGTCTCCGACGGGCAGCCGGCTCCTTATGCGCGCGCCCGCCGTCGTGACCGCGTACCCGCCGGGTTTCTTCTGCACGTAGCCGCGGGCCTCCAGCGCGGCCAGAGCGAGGGCAGCACGACCCCACGGCAGCTCGAGATCCATGCACAACCTGTCCGGGGGTGTCGGCAACTCGTCGAGATACAGCAGGACGCGGCCCTCGCCCTCGTTCACTGCAGGGTCACCCGCCGGCGGAGCGTCCGCGTCCCCTTCGCCCCAGACCAAGCCGGGCGCCAAGTCCTGGAGGATGTGCGTGACGTCGGTCACCAACTTCGCCTGGTTCGTTCGGATGAGCTCGTTCGGGCCCGCGGCCATCGGGTTTCGGAAGCTGCCGGGCACGGCGAATACGTCGCGTCCGCCGTCGAACGCATGACGGGCTGTGATCAGGCCGCCGCTGCGAAGGCCTCCCTCGACGAACACCACCGCCGCGCTGATCCCCGCAATGATCCGATTCCTCGCCGGGAAGTTTGACTTGTGCGGCGGGACGCCGAGGTCGTATTCGGACACGACGGTTCCGCAGCGGTCGATCCTCTTCCGAAGGCCCGCGTTGAACCGCGGATAGGCCGCGTCGTGGCCGCACCCCAGGACCGCCGTCGTGTGACCTCGGTGATCGAGCGCGGTCTTGTGCGCGACTGCATCGATCCCCACGGCGAGCCCGGACACGATCGAGAACCCCGCTTCCACCAGTCCCCTCGTGATCGTTGCCGCAGCCTCGACACCCGCGCTCGTCGGCCGGCGAGAGCCGACGACGGCCACGCTGCGCGCACCCGGGGGCAGGGGCATGCCTTCGACGAACAAGCGAAGGATGGGTTCTTCGGTCGTGAAGTCCCGCAGGCTCGACGGCCATTCCGCATGGCTTCGGTCGATCGTTCGGCGGCTCATGCGGCATCGGCCTCTCGCTCTTCGACGTAGCGGAAGCCGAGGGCCGAGACGACGTCGCCGGGACCGACGTGCTCGCTTCCCCGAAGGTCGGCGACGGTCCGAGCGACGCGAAGCACCCTGTCCGTCCCCCGCCCGGTAAGGCGGTACTCGTCTATCGCCCCGTGCAGTTGCTCGTAGGCCTCGGGACGGAAGCGGCCCGCGAGCAGGAGCGTTCTTTTCGAAACGGCGGCGTTGGTTGCGCCGGCGGCTCGGTACCTCTCGCGCTGGATAGAGCGCGCGTGCTCGACCCGTTCACGGATGGTCGCGGACGGCTCGCCTTCCCTCTCGCGCATCAAGTCGGCAGCGCGGAGACGCGTCATCGTGAGGTGGAGGTCGAACCGATCCATCAGCGGCCCCGAGATGCGGGCGCGGTAAGCGCGGACGGCCGACGGCGAACACGGACAGAGAGCTCCTTCCTCGCCGTAACCGCAGGGGCATGGGTTCATCGCTGCGACGAGGGAGAACCTGCACGGGAAGGTGACGGAGCCTCCGCTGCGAACGACCTGGACCACGCCATCTTCGAGGGGGCCGCGCAGCGCCTCTAGGACGTCTCGCCTAAACAGGGGGAGCTCGTCCATGA
>DASQDO010000457.1:0-4725 GCA_035634135.1 Actinomycetota bacterium | reverse complement strand
TCCGTCGACCGCACGCGCCCGGCCCGCCGCGCGAACGCCCCCGACAGGATCGCGGCCCCCAGCGCGAAGCCGGCGGAGTGACCGGCGGCGAGCCCCGGTACCTCCCACCCCTCGGGCGCGGCCGCGAAGAAGACGGCGCCTGCGACGCTCGCGGCCGCGACGGCGCCGGCGTTGACGAGCGCGGGCATCTTCGTATCGCCGATCGCGTAGAACGCGCGGGTGAACACGAGGAAGATCGAATAAGCGGGGAGGCCCAGGGCGAACGCGCCGAGACAGCGCGCTACGAGCTCGGCCCCCGCCTCGGTCATCGCGCCGTATCTCCGCGCCAGCGTCGCGAGCGGCCCCGACAGGACGAGGAGCGCGACGCCGACGGGCGCGAGCACGAACACGAGCATGCCGAGGCCGTCGCGCAGCTTCTCCTGGACGCCCGCGGGCTCGCTGCGCGCGACGTGCTCGGACATCGCCGTGAACAGGACCGAGAAGATCGGCACGGCGAACAGCGCGTGCGGCAGGTAGAAGAACGTGTACGCCCACTGGTACGCGGCGACCCCGCCCTCGACCTTGTTCGCCAGCATGAGGACGACGATCAACCCCGCCTGGTACCCGCCGGCGTAGCCGAGGGCCCAGGCCCCGAGCCTCGCCCCTTTGCGCACCGCGGGATGCGAGAGGTCGAAGCGGAAGCGGAACCTCCACCCCATCCGGACGAGCTGAGGGATGAGGCACAGCGTCATGGCGACGACGCCCAGGGTCGTCCCGATCCCGAGCACGAGCGTCTCCGCGGTGGTGATGCTCGCAACCGAAGGAGGCCGTCCCGCCCGCATCGCCGCGTACGTCAGGTAGACGCCGATCACGACGAGGTTGTTGAGCAGCGGCGCCACCGCGGGCAGCGCGAATCGGCGGTGCGCGTGCAGCGCGCCGGTCATGATCATGCCCGCGCCGTAGAACGCGACCTGGGGCGCGAACAGGCGCAGGAACGTCGCCCCGAGCTCGACCTCCCGCGCCCTCAGCACCGGGTCCTCGACGCCGATCGTCAGCAGGCGCATGACGACGGGGGCCGCGAACGCGAGCACGAGCGCGATCGCGGCGAGGCCGACGAGAGCCACCGACGCGAGCGCGTTGCCGGCCTCCCAGCCCTCCTCTTGCTCGCCGCGCACGATGTACTCGACGAACGTCGGGACGAATATCGAAGTGAGCACCCCTGCAGCGACGAGCTCGAAAATGACGTTGGGGGCCGTGTTCGCCGTCTGGTACGTGTTCGCGAGGAACGTCGTCCCCATCGCGCCGGCGACGACCACGACCCGCACGAAGCCCGTGACGCGCGACAGCGCGGTGGCGAGCGTGATCACCGCCGCGCCGCGGGCGAGCGAGCGTTCCCCTGTGGACGTCAAGCCGTCAGTCTCTGGGTCCCGGCTCGGGGATGACCGGCACGTCGCTCTTCTCGCCGAAGTGCCCCGGCCCGTCCCCCTCGAGGCGGTCGAGCGTCATGACGAGGGCGATCCTCCCGGAGAGCTTGTCCACGTTGTCGACCGTCGAGATCAGGTTCGCCAGGTCTCCGTCGCCCCTTACCGAGCCGACGATGTTCCACGCGCTGTCGGTCGTCTCGACGACGACCACCGGTGCGCTCTCGGCCGCCGCCGCCCCCAGCGCGGTCGCGACCTGGTCGACCCGGAAGGTCGGGTCGGTCACGCCGCTCGCGGCGATCACGACGCTGGCGCCCGGCGGCACCGGCCGGGCCTCCTCTTCCTCGGCGAGGTCGACGAACCCCGCCTCCTCGAGCGCGGGAAGGAGCCCCTCGCCTTCGGCGCCGCGGCGGCCCTCGGCCAGCGCCGCGATCTCGGCCCCCACCTGCCTGGCGGCCTCGACCCTCAGCTCGTCCACGGTCGCGCCGCTGCCGGTGATCGTCCCGAGCTCGGTCACGTCCTCCTCGGCGTCCAGCTCGAAGTCGTCGGTGAGCGTGACGATCGACGCGACCCTCGCCCCGGCCCCGTCCTCGAGCGATTCCAGCAGCGCGTCCAGCGGCACGTCGCCGGATGCGATGTCGACGATCACGACGTCCTCCCCGGCGAGGCGCCCGTTCACGAGCATCGGCTCGACCGCCTCCGTGAACCGGCGCGAGACCCCCAGGTCGTGTTCGAGGTTGTCGACGTCGTCCTTCAGGCGGTCGTTGAACTCCTGCACGTCGCGGGCACGGTCGCGGATGTTGTCGAGCAACGGCTCGCCGACGACGCCCGACCCCATGAGCAGCCCGATCCCGAGCGCGAGGAAGACGGCGGCGATCGAGACGAGGTGGTAGCGGAAGTCGACCACGGTTAGAAGATCGCCTGGCGGATCGAGAACCAGAGGTTGCCGAGCTGGGCCCACATCAGCTCGAGCTCGAGCCGCACCGGCTCGGACAGCGTCACGACGATCGCCATCGTCACGGCAGCCGCGCCGACCAGGAGCGCGAGGTCCCCGCGCTTGACGCGCCCACGGTAGAGCCTGCTCACGCCCTTCGCGTCGACGAGGATCGGGCCCACCCTCAGCCTCACGAGGAACGTGGACGCCATCCCCTTGCGGCCCTTGTCGAGGAACTCGATCAGGTTCGCGTGCGTTCCGACGGCGACGATCAGCTCGGCCGCGTGCTCGAACGCGAGCAGCATCGCGATGTCCTCGGACGTGCCGGTCGCCTCGAACGTCACGGATTCGAGCCCGAGGGCCTCGAGCCGTTCGAGCCCGGGCGCTCGCCCGCCGGGATATGCGTGGACGACGAGCTCGGCACCGCTGAGCAGCGCCTCCGTCGTCACCGAGTCCATGTCGCCGATGATCATGTCGGGAACCATGCCGTTGTCGAGGAGCGCGTCCGCCCCGCCGTCGACCCCGACGAGGATCGGCCGCATCTCGCGCACGTACGACCGCAGCGCGACGAGGTCCTCCTTGTAGTCGTAGCCGCGCACGACGATGAGGACGTGACGGCCGTGGAAGTCGGTCGCGACCTCCGGAAGCCGCGTGGCCTCGAGCAGCACGTCGCGCTCGTCCTTGATGTACGAGATCGTGTTCTCGGCGAAGCGCTCGATCTCGCCGGCGATCGACTGCTTGGCGTGGTCGAGCGCATGCTCGACGTCCTCGAGCTCGAGGCGTTTGCCGGTCGCGACCTCGACGGAGCCGCCGGGGGTCTCGCGCAGCACGCGGCCCCCCTCGACGACCAGTCGCGTACCCTCGGGGACGGCCATCACCGCCGGTCCGGCGTCGTCGATCAAGGCGATGCCCGCGCTAACGAGCAGGAGGGGGCCGAGGTTCGGGTACCGGCCGGTCGAAGAACGGCTCGCGTTCACGACGGCGGCGACCTTTCGCTGGACGAGCCCTTCGGCGGAGACGCGGTCGACGTCCTCGTGGTCGATCACGGCGATCTCGCCGGGGAGCATGCGCGCCACCAGGTTCTTCGTCCGCTTGTCGACGCGGGCGGTCGCGGCGATCGCGCCGGCTTCGCGCGGGGGCTCGGGGCGCGACGGCCGCCGCTTGAAGGCGAGCTTCACGCGCCCACCGTCTCGGCCTGCGCGAGGTCGAGCAGCTCCCTCGCGTGGTCGCGGGCGCGCTCGCTGTGGCGCATCCCGGCGAGCATCCGCGACAGCTCTTCCAGCCGGGCGTCTCCGGCGACGAGGGTCACGTGCGCGTCGGTGCGCGACGGCTCTGCGTCCTTCGTCACGACGACCTGGTGGTCGGCGAAAGCGGCGACCTGCGGGAGGTGCGTGACGACCAGCACCTGCGCGCCGGTCGTCCGTGCGAGCTTGGCGAGCGCGCGCCCGATCGACTGCGCGGCCTCGCCGCCGACGCCCGCGTCGACCTCGTCGAAGACCGTCGTGGTGACCGAGCCCGCCGACGTCAGCAGATGGAGCGCGAGAGAGATGCGCGACAGCTCGCCGCCGGAGGCGACCTTGGCGACCGGCCGCGGGACCTCGCCGGGGTTCGCGGACACGAGCATCTCGACGGTCTCGGCTCCGCCCTCGTAGAGGTCGGCCGTTTCGAGCGCGACCCGGAAGTCCGCGCCCCCCATCGCGAGCGTCCCCAGGAGGGCTTCGACCCCTTCCTCCAGCCGCGGGGCCGCCGCCCGGCGGAGCTCGGTGAGGCGCGTCGCGGCTTCGGTCGCCGCGGCACGGTGGGCCGCGACCTCGTCCCGGAGTGCGGCGAGCGTCGCGTCGGCGTTGTCGAGCTCGGCGAGCCGGCGCGCGGCCCCCTCGCGGTACTCGAGGATCGCGTCCTCGTCGTCGCCGTACTTGCGCGCGAGCGCGCGGATCAGCTGGAGGCGCGACCGCGTCGATTCGAGCGCGTCGGGATCCGGAGCGACCTCGCGCCCCGCTACCTCGTCGCCGGCATCCGCCACGTCGTAGGTGATCGACGCCAGCCTCGCGGCGAGCGCGCCCAGAGCGGGGTCGTGCGCGGCGAGCTTCTCGAGCACGCGCTGCGCGGTCGCCAGAGACTCGGCCGCGCCCCCCTCCCCCCGGAGAAGAGACTCGGCCTCGGCGATCCCTTCCGCGAGCGCGCCCGCGTTCTCGAGCCGGGTCGCCTCCGCTTCGAGCTCGGCGACCTCGCCCGGCCGCAACGCGGCGCCGTCGATCTCGGAGATCTCGTAACGAAGGAGGTCCGCGGTCCGCTCGCGGGTCCGCTCGTCCTCGGACGCCTCCGCGAGACATCGCTCCGCCGCCCCCGCAGCCCGGACCTCGGTCGCGACGGTCTCGGCGAGCGCGACGG
>DASQDO010000456.1:0-5916 GCA_035634135.1 Actinomycetota bacterium | reverse complement strand
CATCCTCGGCCTCAGCGGTGACGACACGATCGACGGAGCCGGCGGTGACGACCTCCTCGAGGCGAACTACGGAGACGACACGACTCGCGGCGGCGACGGGAACGACACGATCTACGACTTCGGGGGCCGCGACGCGGTGTTCGGGGACGCGGGTGACGACCTCTTCTTCGCCGGGCTCAACGACGACGCCTACGACGGCGGCGCGGGGACCGACACGCTCGACTACTTCGACGCGAAGAAGAAGGTGTTCGCCGACCTCGGGGCCGGGACCGCCGACGGGATGGGGATCGACACGATCACCGGGGTCGAGAACCTCTCCGGCGGGATCAAGCCGGACTTCCTCACGGGAGACGCCGGGCCGAACGTCCTGGTGGGCCGCGACGGCGTCGACCAGCTGTCGGGTGGCGACGGCGACGACGTCCTCGACGGCGGGACCTTCGACGACGTCCTCGAGGGCGGCAACGGCAGCGACATGGCGACGTACGCGCTCGTGCAGACGCCGGTGACGGCCGACCTCGAAGCGGGCTTCGCGACCGGACAGCTCTCGGGCTCGGACAACCTGCTGGCGATCGAGGGGATCGAGGGCTCGGCCGCGACCGACTTCCTGCGCGGCGACGAGGGGCCGAACACGTTCCTCGGCGGCCCCGGCGGTGACGTGCTCGAGGGCAAGGGCGGCGACGACGTGCTCGACGGAGGGCTCGGCAACGACTACCTCGACGGGGGGTCCGAGACCGACACGTGCCGCGAGGGCGAGACGACGGTGAACTGCGAATCCCCGTAGGGTCTCTCGGAGCCGACACACCAAGGAGGGGGCATGGCCGAGGACCGAGAGGACCAGGGCGGGACGACGGAATCGACGGAGCGGATCCCGCCGGGCTCGATGCCGCCCGACGACGACGAGTCGTCGGACGACGTGCCGGGTGGCGAGGGGGCCGAGGACGAGTCCAAGGCGGACGAGGAGTCGAAGCAGTCCTTCCCGGCGAGCGACCCGCCGGCCTGGTAGCCGCGGTCTCAGTAGCTATGCCCGCAGGGGCCGTCTGATGTAAGCCTCTTGATTACTGTAAGCACAGTGCTTACACTAGGAATTGTGCTTACAAAGATGATCGATTCGCTCCAGGAAGACGGGATCTCCGTCAGCTTCGTCGAGGTGCCCGACGATCTGCCCGACGCGGTGCTGGAGATCTACGCCGACGGGGCGACGCGGCGTCTTGCGATCGACCGGCGCCGCCGCGCCCCGTATCCGGGCGAGCTGGGGACGCTCTTCGAGCATCGAGACGCCTTGGGCCGATGGGGGACCCCGACGCTCGTCGCGCCCTTCATCCCCGAATCCGTGGCACGCCTCCTCATCCCTCTGGGGTGGAGCTGGGCAGACGCGCAGGGCAACTACGACCTGACGCTCGGGCGTGGGATGCGGTTCAAGCAACGCGTCTCGTCATCTCCCCCGCGCCGGTCGCCTCAGAGGTCGCTCCCCCAGGGAAGCGGTGGCCTTTCGATCGTCCGGTTCCTGATCTCGACGCACCGGCCCGCGCACCACCGAACGGGTGAGCTGGCAAAGCGTTTCGACATCACGCACGCACGGGCCTCTCAGGTCCTGAACCAGTTGATGAAGGCGAACCTCGTCGAGAAAGACAGCTGGGGATGGAGCGCGGACCGCGACGCGTTGCTGCAGCGTTTCATGGAGGAGTACAGGGGGCCCGGTGGAACCGAGATCGCGCTCTACAGCCTCGATCCTCCGCGGGATGCTCTCGAGACGCTCCTATGGAACTACCGAATGCCCGCGGCCCCGCACGCGGACCGTGATGTAGCCGTCTCCGCCGACATAGGACTGGACCTCGTTGCCCCGTGGCACCACCCGACCGTCGTCGTCGTATACGCCCGTGAGAGGTCGAAGCTGAATCTCGCTGCTTTCGTGCAGGCGGATCGCGCATCGGCGAACCTGATCGTCCGCTATCCCGCGGACACCTCCGTGTTCGGGGCCGAGCCCTGGCTTGCGTCACTGAACGAGAGGCCACTACCTCTCGCCGACCCCACGCAACTGATCTGGGACCTCCATGACCTGGGAGGTGAACACCGCGCTGAGGCAGCGGGACATCTTTCGGAATGGCTCCTGAAACGACGCTGACCATAGCGTCGCGCTCCATCGCCGAGGATCTCTCGTTCTTGGCGCTGCGGGACGTCGCCGAGGTCGTGACGGAGTTCGGGATCGACCAAGCTCGAATCATCGGCGGCCACATGGTGATGCTGCACGTCTACCGTCACGGGCTGGGAAGCCACCTCTATCGAGCGACGGCCGATGCGGACCTCGGCGTCCCACCGATCGCCGTCAAAGAGGCCGGCGTGATCGAGGCGCTCGAGAGCCGCGGCTACACGAGGCATGGCGGTAACCGCTATCGGCGTCCCGTCGACGAGGCAGCGGACGTCGTCGACGAGCCATACGCCGTCGTAGACATCCTGGTTCCCGCGTATACGAGCCGGCCGCGCGAGAACAGAGTCGTCAGCCCGGGCCTCACGACGGTCGAAGTGCCGGGTCTCGCGCTCGCGCTGGGTCGTCCTGCAGTCGAAGTTCGACTCGACGTCGCGCTGTCCGCGGGGGCGGCCCTGGCGATCGACGTGAGTCTTCCCGACGAAGCGTCGAGCTTCGTCATGAAGGCACTGGCATGGGAGAGACGAGGCGCGCGGAAGGACATCGTGGACGTGTGGCGGATGCTCGAGGTCCTCGTCGCGACTTCGCCTTCGCAGGAGATTCCAGCGCCGGAAGCAGTAGAGGCCGTAAGGACGGCCTTCCGGGACGGACGCGCCGCAGGCACGCGTGCGCTCGTAGCAGAACTGTCACTGGGCGACGCGGCGGCACGCGAACGTTGGACGCGTATTCAGGCCCTGATGTTGCGATGCCTTCCGGAGGTCGGGCGGTAGATCACCCCGCTAGGAAGTCCGCCAGCAGCTCGTTCACTCGGGCCGGGGCGTCGTGCTGCACCCAGTGCGTCGCCTCCGGCAGGCGGTGGACCTCTACGTCCGGGACCCAGGCTCGGTCCGGCTCCGCCAGCTCGGGGCCCAGCGCTCGATCCCGTTCGCCCCAGATCACTTGCACCGGGCGCTCGATCACCCGCCAGCGCAGCGCGGGCAACGGGTTCGGCCGCAGCAGCGCGCGGTAGTAGTTGATCGGGTAACGGAGCCCGTCGCTGCGACGGGCGGCCTCCACGTAACGCTCGACGTCCTCGTCCGTGAACGCGTCGCCGCGGGAGGGATCGTGGCGGAACACCCTCCGCAGGGCCTCGTAGTCGTTCGCCGCCATCAGCCGTTCGGGCAGCCACGGGAGCTGGAAGAACCCGACGTACCAGCTCCTCGTCATCTGGCGCGGGTTCATCGCGCGGACGTAGCGCTGCGGGTGCGGCGCGTTCATGATCGTGAGCCGGTCGAGCAGCAGGGGATGGCTCATCGCGAAGTACCACCCGACGATGCCCCCCCAGTCGTGCCCGACCACGTGCGCGGGGCGGGAGGGGCCTCCGTCGAAGTGCTCGACGAGCTCGCGCAGGTCGCGCACGAGGCTCTGGATCCGGTACGGCCCGATGCCCGAAGGCTTGTCCGAGAGGTTGTAGCCGCGCATGTCCGGCGCGACGACGTGGAACCCGCGCTCGGCGAGGAACGGGATCTGCCGGCGCCACGAGTACCAGAACTCGGGGTAGCCGTGCAGCATGACGACGAGCGGCCCGCTGCCGGCCTCCGCGTAGTGGAGCTTCACCTCCGACAGCTGCGCGTAGCCGTGACGGATCTCCGTGTCGGCGAGCTCGGGACGCGGCAGTGCGCTGCGCCGGCCCCGCGCCAGCGTGCGCGCCACGCTCTTGACCAGCGGCCGCTCCGCGAGCTCGTCGATCGGCACCGGCAGCGGCATCGACCAGTTCGGCCGCTCGTCGGTCGTCCCCGGCTGGTTCGGCCGCCGCCGCACCTCGAGAGCGTCCTCGAGCGTCGCGACCACGACCGCGCTCGACGCGCGGGCCAGCAGCGAGTGCGCCTTCTTCACCGCGTCCGCGGGGGCCGCGTCGTCGCGCAGCTTCGCCGCCTTGCGGAAACGCTCGCGCACGTCGGCTTCGGCTTCTTCGTTCGGGTCCAGGCCGAGGTCGCGCTGCTCCTGTAAGTCCTCGCCGGTCCACATCCCGGTGACCGTGGGGAGATCGTGGTTAGTGATCGCGGCAAGCGACCGCTCGGGGTACTCGTCCGGTCGCTCGTCGAACCACAGCAGGCGGTACGACAGCATGTGTCGTGCCTGCATCTCCTCGGGGACCACGTCCTCGACCGTCCCCAGGTCCTCGCCCACGATGAACGCCTCCGCGCGGTGGCTCTCGAGCGCGAGGACGTCGAGCAGGTCGCCGTACGGATATCGGACGTAGGTCCCGTCGACGGGCCCGGCCCCCTCGGGGATCCAGAACAGCCGGAACAGCCCCAGGACGTGGTCGACCCGCAGGCCCGCCGCGCCGACGAGGTTCGAGCGCAGGGTCTCGACGAACGGCCGGTAGCTCGCGGCTCGGAGCTTCCACGGGTCGAACGGCGGAAGGCCCCAGTTCTGCCCGTGCGAGTTGAAGAGGTCCGGCGGTGCGCCGACGGTCACGCCGTCCGCGAAGACGTCGGCCCACAGCCACGCGTCCGCACCTTCGGGGTCTACGCCGATGGCGAGGTCGTGGACGAGCCCGATCTCGTCCGCCGCGCCGAGCAGCTGGCGTTCGAGCAGCCACTGCACCCATTCGTGGAACAGCACGCGCTCTTCGTTGTCGACGCGGAACTTCTTCACGGCGGGCCGCGCGGGGTCGCGGAACTTCGCCGGCCACGACGGTGGGCCCCCGCCGTGGTGCTCGACGAGCGTCATGTACGTGGCGAAGTCCGTGAGCGAGTTGCCGTGCCGCTCGCGGAAGCGGTGGAACTCGGCGTCGTCGGCCCGCGACCTCCACAGCCGTTCGAGGGCCTCCATCTTCAGCCGGTAGACCTCGTCGCGGTCGATCCGGTCGCCCGCGTTGAGCTTTCGGCCCTGCGACGCGAGGTCGGCGACGTCGTCGAGCTGCTCGGCCGCCCCGGGCACGTCCTCGATCCGCACGTACAGCGGGTTGCGCCACCGGCGGCTCGACGGGAAGTAGGGACTGGGCTGCTGGGGGCCGGGCTGAGGGGCGTGTAGCGGGTTGACGAGCAAGACGTCCGCGCCGGTCCCGCGGCCCCAGCGGCCGAGCTCGGCGAGGTCCCCGAGGTCCCCCATGCCCCAGCTCCGGCTCGACCGTGCTGAGTACAGCTGGACCGCCCACCCCCACGCCCGCAGGCCCTTCGGGAGATGGCACGCGCCCGGGCTGACGATCAGGTCGCGTTCGCCGCCGTCGCGCCCGACGACGCGGTGGTAGCCGAGCGGCGTATCGGGTGGGAGCACGGCGCCGGCCGGCGCGGAGCCCCCGGCCTCGAACACGATCTCGACAGCATCGCCGAGATCGACGCGCTCGCCCGGCCGCGCGACGACGACCGGCGATTCCGGCGGCGCGTCGCCGTCGGCCCCCATCGCGTCCAGGACCGCGGCGATGGTCTCGGGCGGAGCGTCCTTCCACTGCTCGCGCGCGTCCATGTATCCGGGGGCGACCCCCCAAGCTCTCGGATCGGGCAACTCAGACCTCCCGCACGACTTCTCGGGCTTTCTTGTCCGTTCGGAGACCGAGGAAACGCGGGTGGCGCAACTTCGCGTCGGTCGTCCATTCGGAGAACCCGATCTGCGCGACGAGCTTCGGCTTCAGCCAGTGCGCGCCCTTGCGGACCGGGGGCCGTCCCTCGAACGGCGACTCGGTCTGCTCGAGTGGCTTCATCCGCGCGTGGAGGTCGGCGAGGGTCTTCTGCGTGAAGCCCGTCCCGACCTTGCCGGCGTAGCGGAGGATCCCGTCGTCGTAGTAGCCG
>DASQDO010000455.1:0-2745 GCA_035634135.1 Actinomycetota bacterium | reverse complement strand
CGGATCGTTGGGCGACTACCCCCACCCGCCCCCGTGAAACTTCGGGCACCCCGCAGGACCGGGCGGGGTGGATGCGTAAAGATGTCCGAGGATGAGAAGGATGAGCCTCCTGCTGATTGCGCTCCTGACGTGGGGCGGCCTCGCGGCCCCGGCGTCGGGCGCGGCCGCGATCGAGCTCTCGCCGGGACAGGCGAAGTTCTGGAACGGCCCCCACCTCCAGAGCGGCGCCGAGACCTGGACGTACGAGATCGACGTGAAGAAGGGCGGCTACCGCCTGAGGATCGGGCTCGACCACGCCGAGGTCGGCGACGCGTACTCGTTCCAGGTGTTCGGCCCCGACGGACAGCAGGAAGGGACCGTCAACCTCGGCACGGGCCTGTATTCGGGCGAGTTCCTCCAAGAGGGGCCGCCCGCGGGGAGGTGGCGCGTCGAGGTCAGCGCCGACAGCGTGACCGACTCGTCGTTCCGGATGCGGGCGAAGCTCGAAGCGCGCAAGCCGTCGCTCGGGACGAAGAAGGGCCCGGTGCTGCCGAACCTCCAGGTGCTGCCTCCACACGAGGCGACTTTCCTCATGCCGGTGACCAACGGGTCCCAGGGCGACCCGCCGCAAGGTGCTCCCGGCGACTCGTGTCATCCCGAGGAGCGCGCGCAGGACGGTGCGATCCGCTGTCTGAGGTTCGCGTTCGGCGTTCGCAACACCGGACGCGGGCCGATGCACCTCTACTACGAGGGCGGCGCGCCGCAACCGCATCCGTTGTTCCAGCGGGTGCACCGAGCCGACGGCTCGTTCTTCGACCGCGAGGCGGGGACGGCCGTATGGCACGAGAGCCACGCCCACTACCACCACGGTGACGCGGTCGCGGTCGAGCTGTTCGCCGTGACCGACCGCGAGAAGGGGACGCTCGAGTCGGCGGGCCCGCGACACAACAAGGGCTTCGCGCACCGCAACGAGCTCCTGCGCGAGTGGAGGCGCTTCTACCCGACGTGGACCGGCGACCTCGGGTTCGGTTTGCTTCCAGGCTGGGCCGACATCTACGAGTGGGACCGGCCCGGCAACTACGTCGACTTCGGCGTCAACGGCGACGGCTACTACGTCGTGCGGATGTGGGCCGATCCCGTCGACGGCATCCTCGAGTCCAACGATCGCGACAACGCGGGCTACACGTACTTCCAGGTCACGGGCGACCAGGTCGAGCTGATCGAAGCGGGCCGCGGCAAGCACCCGTGGGACCCGTGCAAGATCGTGGTCGGCTTCGGAGGTCACCCCGACCCGAAGAGAGGGACGCGGCCCGACCGCTGCCCGCGCGACACGACCTAGCGTCCGCGCACGCATCGCCCCGCCCCCGAGCGGGTAGGGCCCCTCTAACCAACGACGCGAGAGGGGTCAACCAACATGAAGGCAGTCACCTGGCACGGGCAGCGCGACGTCAGGGTCGACGAGCATCCCGACCCGGTCATCCAGAAGCCCGACGACGCGATCGTCCGCATCACGACTACGGCGATCTGCGGCTCGGACCTACACCTCTACGAGATGCTGAATCCGTACCTCGACGCGGGCGACATCCTCGGGCACGAGCCGATAGGGATCGTCGAGGAGGTCGGTCCCGACGTCACGAACATCGCACCCGGCGACCGCGTCGTGATCCCCTTCAACATCTCGTGCGGAAGCTGCTTCATGTGCAGCCAGAGCCTCTACTCGCAATGCGAGACGACGCAGGTGCGCGAGTACGGGATGGGCGCGGCGCTGTTCGGCTACACGAAGATGTACGGCCAGGTGCCGGGCGGACAGGCCGAGCTCTTGCGCGTGCCGTTCGCGAACTTCGGCCCGATCAAGGTGCCCGAGGGGCCGCCCGACGAGCGGTTCGTGTACCTCTCCGACGTGCTCCCGACCGCGTGGCAGGCCGTCGCCTACGCGAACGTCCCGAAAGGCGGCAGCGTCATCGTGCTCGGGCTCGGTCCGATCGGCGACATGTGCTGCCGCGTCGCACGCCAGCACGGCGCGGGACAGGTCATCGGAGTCGACATGGTGCCGGAGCGGATCGCGCGGGTGCGCGCGCTGGGCTTCGACGTCCTCGACTTCGAGGAGCTGGGCAACGGTCTCACCGAGGCGATCCGCGACATGACCGACGGACGGGGGCCGGACTCCGTCATCGACGCGGTCGGCATGGAGGCCCACGGCTCTCCCGGTTCGACGGTAGCGAAGGGAGCGCAGCTGATGACTGCGCTGATGCCCGACAAGCTCGCGCAGAAGATGATGGAGCACGTCGGCGTCGACCGCCTCAGCGCGCTCTACAGCGCGATCGACATCGTCCGTCGCGGTGGGACGATCTCGCTCTCCGGCGTGTACGGCGGCACCGCCGACCCGCTGCCGATGCTCACGATGTTCGACAAGCAGATCCAGCTGCGCATGGGCCAGGCGAACGTGAAGCGGTGGGTCGACGACATCCTGCCGCTCGTGCTCGACGACGAGGACCCGCTCGGTGTCGAGGGCTTCCACTCCCACCAGATGCCGCTCGAGGATGCTGCCTACGGGTACGAGATCTTCCAGAAGAAAGAGGACGACGCGATCAAAGTCCTGCTGAAGACCTAGCCCGGGAGCGGCACCGCGATCGCGACGATGCCCGCGACCCAGAGAGCCTCGACGAGACCGACCAGGGCGCCGTTGCGTCCGGCTGCGTAGGCCGCGGCTCCGAAGACCTCGACCAGCCCGAAGACGCCCGCGACCAGGGGGAGCGTGAGCGCGAC
>DASQDO010000454.1:0-3593 GCA_035634135.1 Actinomycetota bacterium | reverse complement strand
GGCAGCGCGATGGTGCTAGCCATCGGCGAGGCGACTTGGGGTTCGGTCGCGGGCGCATCCATCACTGCGGTTGCGACCGTGCTGGCAGCCGTCCTCGGGTATCGCGCCAACCGATACGGAAGTCGGCGATTCTCCGGAGGCGGCAGCGCTGCCGAAGGTCGAGATCGCGCCCGGCTCGTCCACGCGAACGTCCCCGCGATCGTCTATCAGCGACCTCGTCGCTGGCCGTGGCGGGCGGGCATGGCGATCCTTCTCGCCATAACGGTGCTCGGGGCCGTGCCGTTCGGGTACTCGATGTATGCGTACGCCGCCAGTGGGTTCGAACCGCTGTGGTGGTTCGTGGGCGTCGTGTTCGCCGCCCCCGCTGCCGTGGCGCTGGGGTGGCTCATCGCGCTATTTCAGATCGGGTTCGATCGGGCGGGCGTGCACGCGCAGAGGGTTCACGTCGAGGGCACCGTTCGGACCGTAATGGATCAAGCGACTGAGGCTTTGAGCCGGATGAAGATCGGTGTGCGGAAGTACGAGGTCTCGGAGGATACGGGAACCATCGATGCGTCTCGGGTCGGTCGAGCCGACAACGTCTACATACGCCTCGAGCAACTCGACGACACGACCTGTGAGGTCGACGTCAAAGCGGAATCCCAGCCCGGCATCTTCAGCTTCAGGAAGAACAGTCGATACGTCGCGCAGTTCCTCAGCGAGCTCACGGGGGTTCGTGTGTACCCCGCGTCGTTCATCCCGGACGGGACGCGAAGAAGCAAGGGGGTGACTTGGCTCACGTCAGCGAAGGCTGGCAGGAGGGGCACCAGTAGGTGACCCTCTCGCCGCCGGGGTCCTGGCCCTTTCGCTTGATCGGCGTGTTGCAGCGGCGGCAGGGCTTGTTGCCTCGGCCGTAGACCCAGCGTTGGCGGCCGGGGCGGTCGTCGCCCGTCGTTACCTGGGTGCCGGTTTTGCGGTTCGCTTGGAGCAGCCTCGCGGTGAGGTCGACCACGCCCTCGGGATCCGGCACCTCCCCTACCGGCGTCCACGGGTCCACTCCGCGCAGGAAGCAGATCTCGCACTTGTAGACGTTGCCCGGCCCGGCTATCACCGTCTGGTCCAGCAGTACCTCTCCTATCGGGCGACGGGCTTGCGCGCGGAGACGGCGGACGGCTTCAGAGGCGTCCCAATTCGTCAACGGGTCCGGGCCGAGGTGGCCTACCACCCGGTCTTCTTCCGTCGTCGGGACGAGCTCGGTCATCGCCAGGTGGAAGCCGACCGCCGTCCACTCGTCGGTCTCAAGGATCGTCCTGATCGCGTGCGCGGGGCCGCGGGGGCGGGAGCCGGGACGGTACAGGTGCCACTCGCCTTCCATCTTGAAATGGCAGTGGAACGTCGTCCCGCCCTCCATGCGGAAGAGGAAGTGCTTGCCCCGCGACGCCACTTCGAGGAGCTGCCGCCCCGAGAGGTCGGCCGTCGCGATGGCCGGCACGCGGAAGTCGGTCTTCGTGAGCGTGCGGCCGGCGAGCGCCCGGTGGAGTCGCGTCGCCGCGACGAAGACGGTGTCGCCCTCAGGCACGGAGCCTCAGGCCGCGCGACGTCGGGCGGAAGCCGGCGTCGATCAGTGCCTGCGCGAACGGTGTGTCCTCGATCGCCTCACCGTCCGCACGCTCGACCGTGAGCCGCCCCAGCGCTCCGTCCCTCGCAGCCAGCGCGAGCGCGTCCACCGCCGGGCCGATCACGTCGGGGTCGTCCGAGTACGACAGCAGGCTTCGCCCGCCCTTCTCGACGTAGACGGCGAGCCGTCCGTCGACGAGCACGACGAGCGCGCCCGCCTTGCGGCCCGGGCGATGGGTTCCCTCGCGTTCGGGCCACTCGAGCGCGGCCCCGTACGGGTTGGCCGGGTCGACGGCGGCGAGCACGTGGGTCCGGGCCGCCTTGTCGCCGGGCTCCTCCAAGGAGCGCAGGCGGTCGACTGCGCCCGGCGCCGCGAACTGAGCGCCGCCGAGACCCTCGACGAAGTAGCCGCGCCGGCACCGTCCCGATTCCTCGAAAGCCTTCAGCACCGCGTAGACGCCCGCGAAACCGCCGACGACCCGCTCGGCCATCGCCGCCCCCCTGGTGACGATCCCATGGCGCACGAGCAGCTGCTCCGCCATCGCATGCAGGCGCCGCGTCGCGTCGCCCCGGCGCTCGGGCACGAGGCTCCACCGTCCCGCCGCGGCAGGAGGTCCCATGCGCGACGGCATCAGGGGGCCGCGCCGTGCGCGCGCCGGCCTCGACGATCTCGTTCCGCCGCGCAGGAGCGCGCGCAACGGACCCAGCGTGTCGTTCGTGATCCGGCCCGCCCACACGAGCTCCCACAGCGCGAGCAGCAGCTCGGTGTCGTCGGTGCTCCCCGCCGCGTCGGCAATCTGGCGGAAGAACATCGCGCCGCCGGAGCCGAGCGCGTCGAGTGCCGCCGCAGCCGGGGGCGAGAGCTCCGCTTCGACCGGCTCCGGCAGCAGCAGGTCCGCTCGGTCCGCGAGCGCGAGCGCGACCCAGCCGTCCGTGCTCCCGATAGGCCCGGCCCCGCACCACACGACCTCACCCGACGCTCCTAGCTGGTCCAGCAAGGCCGGCGAGTAGCCGGGCAGGCGGGCCGGGAGGATCCGCGTCTCGAGCGCGGACGCCGGCAACGGCGCGCCCCCGAGCTGCTCGATCACCGAAAGCAGCGCGTCCGGGGTCGCGGCGCGGGGGCCGTGCGGCCCGATGCCGTGCCACGCGACCGTGAAGCGCGCGAGGACCTCCGGCGCGACCGGCTCGACCTCCTTGCGGAACGCGGCGAGCGAGCGCCGCCGGAGGAGCCGCAGGACCTCGACCTCGATCCACTCCCGTCCGCTGCCGCCGGGCCGGAACTCTCCTTCGACCACGCGGCCGTCCGCTTCGAGGGCCGCAAGCGTCTTGCGCGCCACCGCCGGCCCGATCCCGAACCGTTGAGCGACGTCTTCTTCCGTGAAAGGTCCGTGCGTGCGTGCGAAGCGCGCGACGAGGTCCAACAGCGGGTCGTCGACGGGCTCGAGGAAGGCCGCCGGAAGGCCGACCGGCAGCGCGGCCCCCAGGGCGTCGCGATAGCGCGATGCGTCCTCCGCCGCGATGAACCGTTCGTGCCCGGCGACCCTCACCGGCAGGATCCGGCCCCGCTCGGTCAACGCGGTGACCCACGCCCCCGTGGTTCCCGTGGAACGAGCCGCGATCTCGTCGGCGCTCAGGTCGCCCAGCCTCCGCAAGAGGTCGTGGAGCCCGTCCTCGTTCGTCGCCTTCCCGCGGTCGCCCAGGGCCTGCAGGTCGATCTCGAGCTCAGCGAGGGCCGCGTCGTCGATCAGCTCGCGGAGCTCCTCGCGGCCCATGAGCTCGGCGAGCAGCGAGCGGTCGAGCGAAAGCGCCTGCGCGCGCCGTTCCGCCAGCGGCGCGTCGCCCTCGTACATGAACGCGCTCACGTAGCCGAACTGGAGCGAGCTCGCGAACGGCGACGGCACCGGTGTGTCGACCTCGACGACCCGCACCTCTCGTCGCCGTACGGACGCCATCAGCTCGACGAGCGCGGGCAGGTCGAACACGTCCTGCAGGCACTC
>DASQDO010000453.1:0-7927 GCA_035634135.1 Actinomycetota bacterium | reverse complement strand
CGCCGGACCGCGCTCGACGCGACGTTGCGGTGGGACCTGCTGAACCTCGGCTCCGAGGCCGTGCTGCGGAGAGCGGGGGCCGGGCGCGCCCTGCGCCTCCGTTACGAGGACTTCGTGGCACAGCCGCGTGCAACGGTCGAGCAGGCGCGTCGGCTCCTCGGAGAGACGTCGGCGGGCTCACCTTTCGTCGACGACCGCACCGTCACGCTCGGCGTGAACCACTCGATAGCCGGGAACCCGTCGCGTTTCTCGACCGGGACGCTGGTGCTCGAGGACAGGTCGGACTGGCGCGAAGGCCAGAGCCGGATCGACCGCTGGATCACGACGGCGGTTGCGTTCCCGTTCCTGCACCGGTACGGCTACCGCGCAAGACCGCCGGCCGTCTGAGGCGACACCTCGACCGCGTCCGTGAGCTCGACCGCGACCCCGGCGGAGTTCAGCCGGCGCTGAGCGTTCGCCACGCGCCGCGCGGTGGGCCCCACGAGCCAGAACACGATCAGCGCGACCGGGACGCCGGCGAGCACCAGCGTCCACTCGTTGGCGAGGAAGACCCCCACGAAGCCCATCAGGAACGAAGACATCCCGAGGGAATGGCCGAGCAGCGTCAGCGCGCGGAACCAGTCCCCTACCGCTTCGACGGTGGCGGTCTGCGGCGGCGTCCTGCGAAGCGCAGCTCGGACGAGCACGAGGTCGAGCGCGCCGTAGGCCGCGAGCAGGATCAGGATTGTGCGGGGGCTCATCGTGGGAGCGTCGGTCGAGCCTTCCCGGCTCACGAACCACGTCAGCACGACGACGAGCGCCATCGCGACCAGCGACCCGGCGAACACGCGGCGCAGGCCGGTCAAGGAGACGCGCCGGTTGGACACCATCGTCGGAGCGTAGCGCCGGGCTGCTAGCGTGCGCGGCGATGACCTGGGACCCGGACACCTATCCCGGCACGATCCGTGCCGAGATCGAGGACTACGACGAGCTGCAGGAGCGGGTCGTCGACGCCACGCGAGGCATTGCCGCGCAATCGATCCTCGAGCTCGGCGTCGGTGCCGGCGAGACGGCGGCGCGCCTGCTCACCGTGCACGAGGGCGCGCATCTGACCGGCGTCGACTCGAGCCCCGAGATGCTCGCCGGCGCGGCCCGCATCCTCCCGGCCGATCGAGTGACGTTCGTGGAAGCAGACCTCGGCGACCCGTTGCCGCCGGGGCCGTTCGACCTCGTCGTCTCCGCGCTGGCCGTGCATCACCTCGAAGGCGAGCACAAGACCGGGCTGTTCGAGCGGATCGCGCCGGCGCTCGCGCCGGGCGGCGTCTTCGTGCTGGGTGACGTCGTCGTCCCCGACGATCCCGCCGACGCGGTGATCGAGAACGAGCCGGGGTACGACTTCCCGAGCTCCGTGCCGGACCAGCTCGCGTGGCTCGCGCGCGCCGGGTTCGAGGCAGAGGTCGTCTGGACGAGGCGTGACCTGGCCGTAATAAGGGCCGCTCAGCCCTCGAGATAAGCGGCGAGGACGTTTCGCACCGCGGCTAGCCCAGCTCTACCGGCCCCCCGCTCGGGCAGGGGTAGCCCCCGCGCAGGTCCCAGCCGAAGCACATCGTCTGTGGGGACACGAGGTCCACCGGGATCGGCGCGGGGTCGGTCGCGGTGCACACCCGCGTGCCGTCGGCCGAGTAGCAGAACGTCAGGTCCTTCTGTGCGTAGCCACTCACCTCGTAGGTCACGTAGTACCTCATGCAACTGCCGAACCCGCCGCACTGCTCTCGCTCGATCGTGACCGGCTCGGTCAGCACGACGTTCGCACCGGCGCACAGCTCGACGTCCGAGATCGCGGGCAGCCGCACGTCTTCGGTGCCGTCGCCGTCGAGGTCCGCTCCGACCGCCGGGGTCGAGCCGGGCAGCGGAACGCACGTCGCGGTGCCGGTAGCCGCTGCGGGCCCGGCGGCGACGAGCTGGAGCATCCCCACGACGGCCGCAGCCGCCACACCTCTTCTCAGCACGTTCATCCCGTTCCCTTCGCGGTCGGCCGGCTCTCGGACCCGCCACCGATTCGTCGGCCGCGCCGCGAAACCCTCTTGTGCTTCGAAAGCCTCGGGGCACGCCGCGCTGGATGCCGCGTCAGAGGACGGCATTTTCGCCGCCGAGCCGGTCGAAAGGTGGGCCCGGTGGACGTGTAGGCCCGACGGAACCCCCTGGATACGCGTGCTGGGAACCGGGCGGCTCACCGGGGGCGCCGCTTACAGCGCTGCTCGTGGTCGCCTTCCATATGAACGAGAACGCCCCTCGGGCGACCTCGTCCGCTCAAGTGACCCTCGCATTCGACGATCTCGTGTCTGCCGCGTCGATACGCGCGCGCAGTCCTCGCCGGGACAAACGCAAGTGCCCGTGACGTGACGCCGCGGCCACTGTCGCGGACCTGTTACCTCGCCGTGACCCCTTCGTCGCACCCGCCGGGGAGGACCGCTGGGAACGAACGATCCACTCGACGAGGAGGAGGTACGAGATGCGACTTACGAAGAGGAGCCGCCTGGGAGCCGTGGGTGCGACCGCCGTGGCCATGCTCGCCTGGGGCATCCCGGTCACCGAGGCCCAGGACAGACCGGAATGCGGTGACACCAACGTCATCTGCGGAAGCCCGGGCGACGACCGGATCGTCGGCACCGCCGCGCACGAGTACATCTATACGTACGGCGGGGACGACTTCGTCGACGGAGGCGGAGGTGACGACCACGTCTTCCTCGGCCCCGGTGACGACGTCGCGGTGGGCGGAAGCGGTCACGACCGGCTCCGCGGCCAGGAAGGTCACGACACGTTGCGCGGCAACGACGGATGGGACGATCTGCGCGGCGGCAGCGGCAGAGACGTCCTGACCGGTCACACCGGGAACGACGCGCTCTACGGCTGGAACGCCGCGGACATCCTGCGTGGCGGAGCCGGCGTCGACAATCTCCACGGCGGCAGGCACTCGGACCTGATCCGCGGCGGAGGCGACGACGACATCCTCACGGGCAAATCGGGGAACGACACCCTCCACGGCAACGCGGGCGACGACACGCTCGCCTGCGGGAAGGGCCGCGACACCGCACGCGGAGGCAAGGGCAAAGACGACCTGCGGAGCTGCGAGAGGTAAGCCCTCCCCGGCACGCCTCTCCGCCGGCGGCACCCGGGGGCCCCCCAGGCCCCCCGGGTGCCGTCGTTCGTCGCGGGATCGTTACGCAACGAAGCATCGTTAGAGCGGGACGCGCCTCACACTGGATGCCATGAACATGATCGACCTCGTGTCTCCGGGCCTCGTGGATGCAGAGACTCTCCGCGAGCTCGGCCCCCTCCTCCTGGAGCAGGGCGTGGACCTCGTCTCGGCGCCGTCTCCGGAGGCGCTCCGTGACGGGACGCCTCTCTACGTGGACGTGAACGCCGACCCGGTCCACGTGCAGCGACTGATCGCCCTCGCGCACGTGCGGATGCTGTTCGTGCTCGACCGCGGGACGGTCGTGGGCGTCGTAGACACGGCCGATCTCTGCGCACGCGCGGAATCGCTCGAATGGCCTACGGGAGCGTCACCCTGAGTATCCTCGGACGAGTGGACGAGCGTGTCCTGCTGGTCGAGGACGACCCTGCCATCGGCGAGATCACGGCGCGGGGGCTGGGACAAGCCGGGTTCCGCGTCACCAAGGAAGAGGACGGCAGGCAGTCGCTCGTCCGCTTCGGGCAAGAGGACTTCGACCTCGTGGTACTCGACGTGATGCTGCCGTCGCTCGACGGGCTCGGAGTCTGCCGCGAGATCCGGGCGCACAGCCCCGTGCCGATCCTGATGCTCACGGCCAGGGCCGACACCGCGGACGTCGTGCTCGGGCTCGAGGCCGGCGCAGACGACTACGTCACCAAACCGTTCGAGATGCCGGAGCTGGTGGCGCGGGTACGCGCGCTCCTCCGCCGGGTGTCGGTAGGACCCGAGCCCCACGTGATCTCGGCCGGGGACCTCCGCATCGACGTCCCCGGGCACAAGGTCAGCCGCGCCGGCTCCCCCGTCGACCTCACGGCGACCGAGTTCAAGCTCCTCGTCGCCCTGGCGCGTCACGCCGGACAGGTCATGACCCGCGAGATGCTCCTCGAGCTCGTCTGGGACTACGACTACCTGGGGGACTCGCGCGTCGTCGACATGGCGGTCAAGCGACTGCGGGAGAAGGTCGAGCCCGCGGCGGGCGGCAACCGCCTGATCCAGACCGTCCGCGGGGTCGGCTACCGCATAGACCACGGGTGACGGTGGAGCGTCCCGTCCAGACCGGACAGTTCCGCCGGCGGCTCACGGTGGCGTTCGTCCTCGTCGCCGGCGTCGCCGCCGGCACGGTAGGGCTGGGCGCGTACCTCCTCGTCCACGACATCCGCTTCGACGACTTCGTGGAGCGGTCGCTGCGCGACGCCGAGGCGAACTTTTTGAGCATCGACCACGCTCCCGCGGGGGACGCCGCGATAGACGACACCATCAAGCGCTTGTCCAGGCGTGCTCCGGCGGCGATCGTGATCGAGCAGGGCGACACCGTCTTCCTGTCCGGCGCGGGCGTGGACGTGAGGGACGTACCCGACGGCCTCGAGGCGCCGTCGTCACACGACGAGGGACAGACGCTTCCGCACGAGGACGCGACGATCGCAGGTGAGGATTACCTCGTGGTCGCGGCCCCCTTCGGCACCGACGGCGGCTCGATGTGGTTCTTCTATTCGAAGACCGCGATGCAGAACGGTCTGCGCGACCTCGCGGGGGTCACCTGGAGGCTGTGGCTCGTCGTCATGGTGGGGGCCGCGCTCGTCGGAAGGGCGCTGGCGCGGCGGACCCTGCGACCGGTCTCCCAGGCGAGCTCCGCCGCGCGGTCGCTGGCGGAGGGCTTGCTGGCGACGCGGTTGCCCGTCGAGACCGAGGACGAGTTCGGAGTCTGGGCCGCGTCGTTCAACGAGATGGCCGACGCGCTCGAGACGAAGATCGCGGAGCTCGTGCAGGCGCGCGACCGCGAGCGCCAGTTCACCTCCGACGTCTCGCACGAGCTCCGGACGCCGGTGACCGCGCTCGTGTCTTCTGCCTCGCTGCTCGAAGAGCGCCTGGAGGCGCTCGATCCCGACGCGCGCTGGATGGCGCAGCAGATGATCGCGGAGGCGAGGCGTCTGCGAGGCCTCGTCGACGACCTGCTCGAGATCTCGCGCCTGCAGTTCGGACGCGAGGTCGTCAGGACGAGCGAGGTCGACCTCGGCCGGCTCGTCGACCGCGTGATCGCGAACCAGCGCTGGGAGACGTCGGTCGCGTACGAGCCCGCGTCGGTGACCGTGACGACGGACAAGTCCCGAGTCGAGCGCATCGTCACGAACCTCGTCCACAACGCGGTCGTCCACGGGCGTGAGAGCGTGCGCGTCGCGGTCCGAGCCGTGGAGGACTCGGTCCTCGTGGAGGTTCGTGACGACGGGCCCGGGATCCCGGCGCTCCACCTCCCGCACGTCTTCGACCGCTTCTACAAGGCCGACCCCGCTCGTCCGGGGGGAAGCGGGCTCGGTCTCGCCATCGCCGCCGAGCACGCCCGCGTCCTCGGTGGCTCGATCGAGGTCACCAGCGTCGAGGGCTCGGGGGCCGCGTTCACGCTGCGACTTCCCACGACGGGGTCGGGGCCGGCCGAGGCTACGGACCGGACTTCGGCGGAGGTGGTCGCGTGATCGCTCCCGCGGACGACGAGCTCGACGGGGGGCCCGGGGGAGATCCTCTCGCCGGTGCCGGCGGGAGCTGCGGCTAGCGTCTGCTCTCGGCCGCGCGTGTCGCTCGGAGCGCGTCGGCGAGCCCGTGCCCGTAACCGGTGTCGAAGCCGCGCGGCCCCAGGTCGCGGGCCGTCTCGGTGAGGATCGACTCGACCTCCGCCGGACGCAGCCCCGGGTTCGCCTCCAGCATCAGCGCGACGATCCCCGCGACGTGGGGTGTCGACATCGACGTGCCCCCGAGCGTGATGTAGAAGGCGCGGTTCGCTGTCTGGTCGGCGACGGTCGCGCCAGGAACCGGGTTCCCCTGTGCCTGCACGAGCGCGTTGCGAGTGCCGAGGACGCTCACCGCCGATTTCGTCGACCAGATGTCCGAGCCGGGCGCCACCACGTCGACCTCCTTGCCCTGACTCGAGAACGCGGCGACGGCGAGGGGGCCGGAGCAGTTGAACGGCATGTACTCCTCGGACTTGCACGTGGCGCCGACCGTGATGACCGCTTCCATGCTGTTGGGATACCGGAGGACGGTGGAGGAGCCCTTCTGGGCCGGGCCGTCGTTGCCCGCGGCGAACACCATCACGATCCCCGCCTTCGTCATCTCCCTCACGAGCGCGCGCAGCGGGAGCCCGGCCGACGCCGTCGCGTCTGCGCCCCACGAGCTGGTGACGACGCGGATGCCGCCGGGGAACCGCGGGTCGTCCCGGTGCTCGAGGATCCACTCGAAGCATGCGAGCTCGGTGCTCTCGAGCGCGTCGCCGAACCCCATCTTGCAGTTGACCAAGGCGGCTTCGGGAGCGACGCCGCTCATGTCCGCACCTTGGGCTACGGCGCCCGTGCCGGCGACGATCCCGGCGACGTGCGTGCCGTGTCCGAACTCGTCCGTCGAGACCGGTCGTTCCGCGGCGGCCTCGGAGTACGCGCCGTCGGTGATCGGGTCGAGCACGGGAGCGTGCTCGTAGTCGACGTTCGCGAGCACTCGGTCCCTGAGGTCCGGGTGCGAAGTGTCCACGCCCGAGTCGACCACGGCGACCGTGACGCCCTTGCCGGTGTACGGCGCGCTCAGGGGGGCTTCGCCGGACCGCACCCCCGTCACTCGCGTGTCGCGCTTCGCGACGTTGTTCGCGTAGCGGAGCGGGGTGTCGTCCTCGACGGCGACGACGTCGCTCCACGCGGAGATCGTGGCGTAGGCCGACGGGGCCGGAGCGAACGTCGCGACCGTGTCGATCGAGTCGAAGACCCGGGCCCGGGTGACGCCGGCAGCGGCGAGGCGGTCGAGGGTCCCCCGGCCGACCTCGTGGTCGAACACGACCAGAGCGCGCTGCCCGCCTTCGGGGCCGAGGCCGGCGGCGGCCTCGGCCCGGACCCCCGTCGCGGCCTGGGCTGCGGCGGCGACCAGGCAAGTGGCCACCAGAGCACGAGTGAGGGTGCGGGACATGCCCCGGAGGTTCGCCGCCGGGCCTCGTCCGCCCTGCGCCCGGGCGCTTCCGGAACGCCCACAGCGGCCACCGACACGGAAGGAGGTCCAGCGGCCGGCGTCGAAGCGATGCCGGTCGGTATTGGGGAACTCGACGAGGAGGCGGATCCTTGAAGCGATCTCTCAGAGCGGTAACGGCCATCGGCGCGGTGGCGGCCGCCATGGCACTGATGACTCCGGCGGCGTCGGCTGATCCGGGGGATGCGCAGGACTGCACGACCGTGCTCATCCAGTCGCTCCTGACGACCACTCCGGAGCCCGAGCTCGTGGAGGTCACCTACACGCCGCCCGCGACGGTCAACGTCAGCGCCGACGGCGCGATCGCTCAGGCGCAGCCGTTCGTCACCTGGGTCGACTGCGTCGTCTGACCCACACGAATCCGAGGAGGACGAGATGAGGAAGATCACGACGGTCGCGGCCGCAGCGGCCGCGCTCATGGCCCTGGCGGTACCCACCGCGTCGGCGCAGACGGGCGATCCTGCCGGCTGCACCACGGTGCTCGTCGACACGCTCACCAACGGTGCCCTCCCCGAGCTGGTCGAGGTCACCTACACCCCGCCGGGAACGGTGACCGTCGACGCCGACGGCGTGTTCGCGGCGGCGCAGCCGTTCGTCACCTGGGTCGACTGCGTCGTCTGACCCACACGAATCCGAGGAGGACGAGATGAGGAAGATCACGACGGTCGCGGCCGCAGCGGCCGCGCTCATGGCCCTGGCGGTACCCACCGCGTCGGC
>DASQDO010000452.1:0-3294 GCA_035634135.1 Actinomycetota bacterium | reverse complement strand
GTCTGGCGCAGGGCCTCTTCGAGCTCCCAGCGCGGCTCGACGAAGAACTGGCGGATGCGATGGGCCTCGGCGGCCGGCAGGCGCGCGCCCTCGGGCATCTCGTCGACGAAGTACCGGTAGCCGGCATCGGTCGGGATCCTTCCGGCCGACGTGTGCGGCTGGTAGATGTAGCCGCCGTCTTCGAGGGCGGACATCTCGTTGCGGACGGTGGCCGGCGAGACGCCGAGCCGGTACCTCTCGACGAGCACCTTCGAGCCGACGGGCTCGCCGGTCCCGACGTAGTGGGACACGATCGCGCGCAGGATGAGGGCGCGCCGGTCGGTGAGGCGCTTGTCGGTCTCGGGGGGCATGGTCCGGATCCTATCCGACTTAGCACTCGCGGTACGGGAGTGCTAGCCGATCGTCCCCGAGAGCAGGACGTCGTGGTCGCGGCCCCCGCAGACCGGGCACTTCGGCAGCCGCCCCGTCGCCAGCTCGGTCGAGCACTCCGGGCACCGGCCCCGCAGGTCGACCAGGGTCCGGGGGCGAGCGGCGGCGCCACCGTCGACGGCCAGGACCGTCCCCGAGTGCGGCTCGACATGGACGACGTGGTCGTTCGCGCAGCGGTACTCGTCCGCGGACGCGACCGAGCCCCAGCGCGACGTGAACGTCAGCCCGCAGTCGCGGCAGGTCAGGTTCCCGAGGTAGGCCACGGCACAAGCATGGCAGCCGCCGCGCCCAACGGGGGCCGAGTCGAAAGAGCTCGTTGAGTTTGTAAATCGCCTTGTCACGGGAGGGCCTGCGCGCGACGCTTAAGGCCGGACCGAGCAGGGGGGCCGGGGATGTTCGTGTTCACCGAGTTCTGGAGCTTCGTGGGGGCGGGCGTGGCGCTCGGCGGGCTGCTCCTGCTCGTGCACTCCCTCATCTCCGGGACCCAGAAGCGCGGGACGCACGGGCGCCACCGGGGGGTGAAGGCGCTCGTGATCGGGGCGGACGGGCGGGCGTCGACGTCGAAGGCCCAGGTCCTGATGTGGACGCTCGCGGTCCTGTACGCGTTCACGTTCCTGCTCTTGTGGGGGCGCTCGATCGGGTGCGACAGCCCGACCCCCCTCTGTCAGCAGGCGCAAAGGGCCCGCGGCCTCTTCGGAGACGTCCTCGAGGAGCCGCTCGAGACCGAGTACTACGCGCTGCTCGGCCTCCCGACCGCGGCCGCGGTCGCGGCGAAGGCGCTGACGGTGAACAAGGTCGCCAAGGGCGAAGTGGTCAAGGAGAAGGCGGCCGGTGACCAGAAGGGAATCGGCAGGGGGCTGGCCGAGGTCGTCAGTGCCGACAACGGCCGCACCGACCTCATCGACTTCCAGTACTTCGCGTTCAACCTGCTCGCGCTCGCCTACTTCCTGTTCCAGTTCGTCGCGCGGCCCGCGGACGGCCTCCCCGAGATCCCTCCGACGCTGATCGCTCTCACGGGGGTGGCGGTCGCCGCTTACACCGGCAAGAAGGCGCTGGAGACCGAGGCCCCCACGATCAGCGCCGTGATCCCGCGCCGCCTCGTCGTCGGAGAGGCCACGACGCTGACCGTCGTCGGAAGCGGCTTCGGGCACGCGCCGGCGCGTCTAGCGATCGACGGCGTCACCATCCCCGTAGCGGAGAGCGAGTGGACCGACCGCAAGATCGAGACCGACGTCGCCCCCGACGCGCTCGATCGCCTCCGCGTCCGCGGACGCACACGCGCCGCCGACGTCACGGTGGTCACCGCCGAGGCCGCGGTCTCACGGCCCCATCGCGTCGAGCTCGAAAGGCCCGACTGATGGACCCCGAGCCCACCGCCTTCGAAGAAGAGCGCACCTCCACGTCGGGGATGGCGAGCGCGCTCGTCACGCTCGCGCTGTTCGCTTCGAGCCTCGGCCTCGCCGCGGTCGAGGCCGAGGGAGCGGCAGGCGCCCCCGAGCCGACCGCGTCGCCGGCGGCGACCGTGGACGTGCTGGCCGAGCTCGTCGTCTCGCCCGAGCTGGACGGCGACGACTACGACCGGCATGCGTTCAAGCACTGGGTCGACGTGGACAAGGACGGCTGCGACACGCGCCAGGAGGTCCTGCTGCTCGAGTCGCGCGCCCAGACGACGCTCGAGCCGTCGAAGTGCCGCGTCGCGGGGGGCGAGTGGCTCTCGCTCTACGACGACGTCGTCGTGACGAACCCGTCGAGCCTCGACATCGATCACATGGTCCCGCTCAAGGAGGCGTGGGAGTCCGCGGCCGCGACGTGGGACGACGGCCAGCGCGAGGCGTACGCGAACGACCTCGACGCCGAGATGGCCCTCATCGCCGTCACCGCGTCCAGCAACCGCTCGAAGTCGGACCGCGACCCGGCCCAGTGGAAGCCTCCGGACACCACGTACTGGTGCACGTATGCGACCGCCTGGGCGAGCGTCAAGGTCAAGTGGTCGCTCACCGCCGACACCGCAGAGGTCGCCGCCCTGGAGGAGATGCTGGCGGCCTGCTGAGGCCGCCCGAACTTCCGGCCCCCTCCCGGAGTCTCACAGCCGTGGAGTGGCAGGATGAGAACGACCGCTGAGGGCCCTTGGAGGGCACCGTGGACGAGCCTGATCCTGGTCTTGTGGGGGCCGCGCGGGGCGGCGATACCGGCGCGTTCGAAGACCTCGTCCGGATCTACCAGGGCCACGTCTGGCGGCTCGCGCTCCACCTGCTCCACGACCCCGACCTCGCCTCCGACGCGACGCAGGAGGCGTTCGTGCGCGCCTACCGGTTCCTCCCCCGCTACCGCGGCGACTCCCGCTTCTCGACCTGGCTGTTCTCGATCGCCCGGAACTGCGCGCTCGACGAGGCGCGCAAGGCGTCGAGGCGGAAGCGGATCACCGACCGGGCCGAGGCCGAGCCGCAGCCCACGTCGAAGGACGTCGGCGTCGCCATCGAGGTGCGCGAGGCGCTGGCGTCGTTGCCTCCCGACCTCAGAGAGCCCGTCGTGATGATCGACATGTTCGGCATCTCCTACAAGGAGGTAGCGACGATCCTGAAGATGCCCGAGGGGACCGTGAAGAGCCGGGTGCACCGGGCCCGCGAGATGCTCGCGCGGTCGCTGACGCCGCGCTCCGGGGAGGACGCCGGTGCGCGCTGAGCGCGGGTGCTCGTGGGCACGCGAGGAGCTGTCGGCGCGACTCGACGGCGAGTCTCGCCCCGCCGACGCGGCCGCCCTCGACGACCACCTCGCGACCTGCGCGGCGTGCCGCCGTCACGAGCGCGACCTCGAAGACGTGAGGCGGGCGCTGCGCGTGCAGCCGGCGGAAGAGGTCCCGGACCT
>DASQDO010000451.1:0-5575 GCA_035634135.1 Actinomycetota bacterium | reverse complement strand
ACCTGCGTCGATCACGTCGTGCCCGCGCCCGTCGCGGATCGCGTCGTCGCCGTCGCCGCCCGAGATCGTGTCGTCGCCCGTCCCCCCGTCGATGGTGTCGTCGCCACCCCGGCCCTCGAGCGTGTCGGATACGCCGCCGGGGGGATACGTCGGCCCGAAGAACCCGGCCGAGACGTCGCCGCCGAAGAGGACGTTGAGCCCGTCGTCACCGCGGAGCACGTCGGAGTAGCCGGTGCCCGAGACGTTCTCGATCTCCGAGGTGAAGCCCTCTCCCGCGCCGTCGATCCTGCCAACCTCGAGGTCCACCGTCGCGCCGGCGGACAGCAGCCTCAGGTCGAGCGTGTCGTTGCCCGCGCCGCCGTCGTAGCTGTCCCGCTGCTGCTCCGAAGTCGAGAACAGCGTGTCGTCTCCCCCGCCCCCGACGAGGTGGTCGAACGAGCCTTCGAACGTCTCGAAGCTCTGTGGGTGCCCGAGCCTGTCCGCGCCCGGGCCTCCTCGCAGCGCGTCGCCTCCTTCTCCGTTCAGCAGCCGGTCGCGGCCACCCGCGCCGCGCACGATGTCGTTGCCCGGGCCGTCACAGACGATGTCCGCGCCCCCGGCTGCGTTGATGATGTCGGACGCCGCTCCGGCAACGATCACGTCGCGACCGGGCGTTCCCTTGATGATGTCGCGACGGTCCGTGCCGACGATCGTCGCCCGACGACCGGCGCAGAACTGGTCCTGGGCGGCAGCGGGAACGGGGACGAGCGAGAGCATCAGCGCGCCGAGGAGCGCGAGCTTGCGTGACAAGAAGACCCCCTTCGTTAGAACCGGCCTCCATGCTGGCACGGGTCGGGAGGTAAGCGCCAGAAGCGTCGGTCGCGGCTACGCTGGCCCCTAGGCGGCTAGAGGAGGTCGAACGTGCGGAAGATCGTGTTGGCAGCGGTGACGGCAGCTCTCGTAGGCACGATGGTGCCGGCGGCGGAGGCGGGCCACCGTCCGCAGGAGGCGTGCTCCGAGTCGGGTGACGTGTGCCAGTCGACCAAGAAGGTGAACGGCGTGCGGAAGCTCACGATCACGCTCGGCGGCAAGTACTTCTCGCGCTACAAGCTGTGCGTGAAGGCGCCCGACGACTCGACGACGTGCAAGAAGTTCAAGATCAAGGACACGGGACCGGCTTACGGGAGCAGCATCCGGTGGGACAAGCACTTCCCGGACGCGGGGGCCGGCGCGTACACGGTGACGTGGAAGAACCGAGGCACGCGCATCGGCGCGCGCCTGGGATTCCACGAGTGACCTAGATGCGGATCGCTCTCCTCGCATCTCGCCGCCGAGACGCGCCGAGACTAGGACAGCGCGTCGAGGAGCGCGGCGATGGGCCCCCGCAGGCCGACTTGCTCGGCGGCGGAGACGATCGCGTCGCGCGGGAGGTCCCGCGGCCGCGTCGCGTCGACGGGCTCCAACGGCAGGTCGGTGACGATCGACGCGACCTGCGACGCGCGGCGCACGTAGTCGGCCTCGCGCCGCACCTTCGCTAGCGGGACGCTCGGGTCGTCACCGTCGGCGGCTTCGAGGATCGCGTCGATGCTCCCGTAACGTTTGACGAGCGCGGCCGCGATCTTCTCGCCGATGCCGCGGACGCCCGGCAGACCGTCGGAAGGGTCGCCGCGCAGGACTGCGAAGTCCCGGTAGGCGCGGCCCGGGATCCCGTAGCGCTCGGACACGTAGGTCTCGTCGACGACCGCTAGCTGGCTCACGCCGCGTATCGGGAAGAGCACGGCGACCTCGGGGTCGCGCACGAGCTGGAACAGGTCGCGGTCGCCCGAGAAGATCAGCACGCGTCCCGGCGCCCTTTGCGCGAGCGTCCCGATGACGTCCTCCGCCTCGGCCTCGGGATGGCCGACCACCGCGATGTCGCACATCTCGAGGAACCCGTAGAGGATCGGGACCTGGCCGGCGAGCCGTTGTTCCGCGGCCTCCTGCGCGCTGCCGGGGGCCGCGCGGAAGTCCTTGTAGGAGTCGACGAGCTCGACGCGCCAGCGCGGACGCCAGCTCTCGTCGGCGGCGCACGCGATGAAGTCCGGGTCGTGGTCGGCCACGAGCCGGGCGAGCATCCGGAAGAACCCGTGGGCTGCGTTGATGGGCTTGCCCTCCGGGGTCGTGACGCTGTCGGGGGTCGAGAACAGCGCCCGATAGAACAAGCTGGGTGCGTCGACGAGGAGCGTGAGCGAGCCGTCCACGGCGCGGCAGCCTAAGCCCGCGCTACCGTGGCGAGATGACCCGGCTCAAGTTCCTCAACTGGGAGATGGGGCTCGTCGGCCTCGTCACGTTCCCGCTGTCGGTGATCGCCTGGATCGTCTTCCGCAAGTGGCGCGCCCAGCGCGACGCCTGAAGCACGCCCGGCGTCCCGCCACCCGGTAGCGCCTCGGGCACCGCGCGCCGTGCCGGCGCGGTCTCGCATGTCGTCACCTCTTCCGCGTCGCATGCGTCCCGGCCCGGCCCCCCGTCGGCCGAGTCGGCGCCCTCGTTGCCGATGAGCAGGTCGTCCCCCTCCCCTCCGGACATCTCGTCGTCGCCGAACCCTCCGTCGATCGCGTCGCCGCCCGACAACGCGTCGATCCGGTCCGGCCCGCTGCCGCCGGAGAGCACGTTCTGCAGCTCGTTGCCCGTGATCACGTCGTCGTACGGCGAGCCGTCCACGTCCTCGATCGTGTCCAACGCGTCGGCGCCCTCTCCCGAAGCCGTCCCGGCCGTGAGGTCGACGACCACGCCGCCGAATGCCGTGACGAAAGACACTGTGTCCTGGCGCAGGAGGTTCCCGTCGACGACCTCCGAGGGCGCTCCTCCGGATACCGAGTCCGCGCCGGGGCCCGGGAAGAATATGTCGGCCCCCTCACCGCCCGTCATGACGTCGTCGCCGTCGCCGCCCGAGAACGCGCCACCGAGGGATCCGGTTCCGCCCGTCATCCGATCGTCGCCGCCGTTGCCGAAGAGGAACCCGGTCCCGGTCATGACGTCGGCTCCCTCGCCTCCGCTCGCGGTGCCGCCCGTGCCTATCGAGATCCGGTCGTCTCCCCCGAGCCCGCCGAACGAGTCCGTCCAACCGCGGCCGACCATCTCGTCGTCGAAGCGCGACCCCGTGGCGCCGTCGATCGTCACCAGCACGTCCGTCCCGTCGCCGTTCGCCTCGCCGACGTGATCATCGCCGCCGGGCGTGGCGACGAGGTGGATCACGACGCGGCGCGGAGAGTCCTGGTAGACGACCTGGTCCCGGTCCGGCCCGAACCCTTCCCCGTCGACGTAGTCGTCACCGCCACGCGGGCGGAACTCGTCGCCGCCCAGCCAGCCCAGCAGGACGTCGTCACCGTCCGTCCCGCCGATCACGTCGGGGTAGGGCGACCCCTGCAGCGCCTCGAACTGCCGCAGACGTTCGGTGCCGTCGCCGTCGACCGGGTCGATCGCGACGGCACTCGTCGACAGCGAATAGGAGAGGACGTCCTGCCCCGCGCCCCCGTCTGCGAAGTCGTCGTCCTCGAGCGGCTGGATGACGTCGTTCCCCCCGAGCCCGATTAGACGGTCGTCGCCGAGCCCCCCTACGAGCAGGTTGATCCGGCGCGTCCCGCGGATGACGTCGTCACCCCGGCCCCCTGCCGCCGACTCGATGCCGTCGAGGTTGTCGTCGCCCTGGCCGCGCGCGACACGGCCGCCGAGGTCGACCCGGACCCCGCGCCTCGCCGACTCGAACGACGCGACGTCGTGCCCCTTCCCGCCGTTGACGAAGTCGGAGCCCGGCCCCCCGTCGAGCACGTCGGCGTCGTCGTCACCGAAGAGCCGGTCGGCATCGCTCCCGCCGGAGAGCACGTCGTTCCCCGAACCCCCGCAGATCACGTCCCTTCCGCCGCGGCCCAGGACGACGTCGTTGCCGGCCCCCGCGTAGATGACGTCGGCTCCCCGCGTGCCCTTCAGCTGCTCGTCCCGGCCGGTGCCGGTGATCGTCGCGCGGAGCCCCTTGCACGACGCGGCCGCGGCCGCCGCGTCGAGTGGGACGACCGCCGCCGCGATCGCCACCGGGACCAATACCGCCGAGAACCGCCTGCGACTCATGCCCGCCCCCTCCGAGACCACGCGACGACCGCTCGATTATCGAACACGCCACGGGGGCCGGACGCGGCGACGGCCGGAGGTCCGAGCCTCCGGCCGTCGTCTTCGAAGGTGCTACAGGCAGATGTCGTAGACCCTGCAGAGCTGGTCCATCGGCCGGTACAGGATCTCCTGGCACACGTCGCCGAGGGCTCCGCAGGGGCCCGCTTGCGCCGGCCCCGCCAGCAACGACATCAAGAACCCCGCCACCAGCGCCACACGTGCGGCCTTGCGCATGTCTCCTCCTCGTTGTTCCGCCCGACCCGACGGAGCACGATTCGCCTCGGGGCTCGGCTTCTCCCTGACCCGGATGGGGGATTTCGGGGGCGCTAGCCGCGATGGAAGTCGACGACGATGTCGCCCTCGGTCGGGAGCGACGGCGTGCCGTCGTCGCAGACGCCCTTCTGGAGGAAGATCTCGACGGGGAGGTCGGGGACGACCGGGACCGGCGCCGCGGTGCGTCCGCAGAACTCCTCGTGGGTGACCGCATGGCCGACCCTGGCGCTTCCGTAGTCGCCGTCCCACTGGATCTGGACGACCGTCGCCGCCACCGGGCGTTCGCGATCGTCGAGGACCATCACCGACACCGACCTCTCACCCTTGCGAAGGTCGAACGCGTACGAGTCCGCGGGATCCCACGTCCCGAAGCCGACCTGAGGCCCGCCGAAGTGGTGGTTGTTGTCGCTGTAGTGGTAGCGGGCCATGTCGCGGCGCGGGCGGGCGGCCTCGCCGGGAACCGCCGTCGAGAGCACCAGGAGCACCGCCGTCGAAACGAGCGCCTTCGTCCTCACCACCGCCTCCTTCCATCTCAGTCGTACGGGCGGCGGGGGCGCGGGTAACCGAGGGCCGGGCTAGCTACTTGCTGATCTTGTCCTCGGCCTCGGAGCGACCCAAGCCGGCGCGCTCGGCACCGCCTTCGTCGTCGGTCGTGCCGGAACCCTCGGACGGGGGCTCGTCGCCCTCGCGGTTCTCTTGCGGCTTCGGGTCCTCGTTCATCGCAGCCCCCTCCGGCTCGGCTCGTGTAAGTGCCGAGGCTACTCTTGACGCGGATGCAGATAGGAATGGTCGGGCTCGGCCGCATGGGGGCGAACATGTCTCGACGCCTCCTCGACGGCGGCCACGAGGTCGTGGCCTGCGACGTCGACCCCGCCGCAGTCGACCAGCTCGTCGCCGAGGGCGCGATCGGCGCCGAATCCCTCGAGACCCTCGTCGAGAAGCTCACGCCGCCGAAGGCCGTGTGGGCGATGCTCCCGGCCGGCGAGGTCACGGGCTCGACGATCGCACGGCTCGCGGAGCTGCTCGACGCCGGCGACGTCGTGATCGACGGCGGGAACTCGCGCCACGTCGACTCGGTGGCGCGCGCCTCGCTTCTCGCAGAAGCCGGGATCGAGTTCGTCGACTGCGGGACCTCCGGCGGCATCTGGGGCCTGACCGAGGGCTACTGCCTGATGGTCGG
>DASQDO010000450.1:0-3018 GCA_035634135.1 Actinomycetota bacterium | reverse complement strand
CTGCGTCGCTCGTGCTCGCCCCCGGAGTCAACCCCGAGGCCGACCGCGAGCAGGTGCGGCGCTTCGCGCAGAGGCTGTCCTCGGTAGAGGGGATCGCACGGGTCGACGCGGCGACCGGCAGCTACGTCGAGGGCGAGCTGCTCTTCTTCTCCGAGAAGGTCGGCGCGCGCTTCGCGGCCGACGGCGCGACGTACTTCTCCGCGGTCCTCGCACCCACGGTCGAGGCGCAGTCGCTCGAAGCCGAAGACGTCGTGCACTCCATCCGGGCCCTCGACGCGCCGTTCGCGTTCGAGGTGGCCGGGCCCTCGGCCGATCTCGTCGACGGCAAGGAGGGCGCGTTCGCGCGCATCCCGATCGCGGTGCTGTGGATCGCGCTCGTGACGTTCGTCACTCTCTTCCTGCTGTTCGGGAGCGTGCTCGTGCCCCTCAAGGCGGTCGTGCTCAACCTGCTGAGCCTCACCGCCACGTTCGGGGCGATGGTGTGGGTGTTCCAGGACGGCAACCTGTCGGGCGTGCTGGACTTCACCGCGACGGGGACGATCGTGCTGTCGAACATCATCCTGATGTTCTGCATCGCGTTCGGGCTCTCGATGGACTACGAGGTCTTCCTTCTGTCGCGCGTGAAAGAGGAGTACGACGCGACCGGGGACAACGACCTCGCGGTCGCGCGGGGGCTCGACCGCACGGGACGCGTAGTTTCCGCCGCCGCCGCGCTGATCGCCATCGTGTTCGTCGCGATGATCAGCTCGGGGATCTCGTTCATCAAGATGTTCGGGCTGGGGCTCGCGCTCGCGGTCGTGATGGACGCGACGCTGGTGCGCGGCGCGCTCGTGCCGGCGTTCATGAAGCTCATGGGACCTGCGAACTGGTGGGCGCCTGCGCCGCTGCGCAGACTCCACGATCGATTCGGCATCCGGGAAGCGACGGCGGAAGGGACTAGGACATGAGGAAGCTTCAGGCGGCACTGCTGGCCTTGATGCTCGCCGCGGCCGCGTGCGGCGGGAGCACGCCCGACGAGGGGGCGGGTGACGACATCGCCGCGCTCGACGGAAGCGGCGACGAGAAGGCGCCGGGGGGAGGCAAGGACGGCGGGGACGACAAGCCCAAGGGGGCCGGGACCGGGACGAAGAAGCCCGGCGGCAAGAAGCCCGGCGGTTCGAAGGCCGCGCCCGGCGCCACGCCGCAGCCTGCGGGTGGCGGGGGCTCGGACTCGAACGCCGGTGGTGGGTCGGGTAACGCCGGCGGGTCGCCGCAGCCCGCGGCCGCGCCCGCTCCGGTTCCGCAGGGCGAGTACCGCTACGACACCGAAGGCTCCCGCACGATCTCCGGCAACACGTCGGACCTGCCGAAGGTGACGACGCTCGCCGCCGGCGCTCCGTCGGACGGAGTCCAGCGGCAGACGCGCGACCTGCGTGACTCCGAGGGCAACGGGACGCTGACCGACACCGACCTCGTGTACGGCCCCGGCGGCGTCTCGCTCTCCTACGTGAAGGTGACGTCGCGCTTCCAGGGCGGGATCACCGACGTGCGCGAGTTCAAGCTCGCGCGCCCGCAGCTCGTCGCGCCCGCGGGAGGGGGGCCGGGGTTCAACCGGTCGTTCACGATGCAGGGCTCGGGCACGAAGGCGAAGGTGACGATCACGGCGCACCGTTGGGAGAACGTGCCGGTTTCCGGCGAGCAGGTGCGCGCTCTGATGGTCGAGACCGAGATCAGGTTCTCGGGAGCGCTCGAGGGCTACCAGCGCACGATCGCGTGGTTCTGGCCGAAGCACCTGCTGACGCTGAGGGAGCAGGTGCAGACGGACGTGCGCAACGGGCCGATCCGGCTGCAGAGCACCTACCGGGCCCAGATCCAGCAGATCTAGGGTCGCTAGCCGTCCGGGTCTTCTATCCGTCTGACTCGCACGTCGATCGCGCGCGGCTTCAGCGGCTTCAGGTCCGAGCGCTTCACCGACACCGTGAACGTCTTCGGCACCCAGTCGTCCGTGCAGCCGCCGTCGCCGGGCGGGGCTTCGGTGTAGACGCGCACGACGACGCGCCCTCGCTCGCGGTGCAGGCGGAGGTCGTGAAGGCGCGTCGGGCACGAGCCCGACCCTCCGGTCCCCGCTACCACCGCCACCTTCTCGTCGAACGCGATCGCCGGGGGCTTGCCCTTCTGCCGGTAGCGGTCCCACAACACGTCCAAGCGGTCGCGGTCGTGGCCCACGTCTCCCCACGCCGTCTCGTCCGGCCCCCGTTCCTGGGCCCCCTTGCGGACGAAGGCGAGCGTCTCCGGCTCCGCCAGCGCGGAGCTCGCGAGCAGCACGGCCGCCACGGCACCTGCGACTGCGGCCTTCACTCGCCCGGATCCTCGATCTCGCGCGGCCGCAGCTTCAGCTCGCCCGCGGAGAGCGGCTTCAGGTCGCGCCGCGCGATCGACACCGAAAACGTCCTCGGGACGACGTCGGCGGTGCAGACGTCCGTCCCGGAGTCCTCTTCGTACATCCGCACGACGACGCGCTTCCGCTCGCGGTTGAGGCGCACGTCGTACAAACGGGCCGGACACGAGCTCGACCCGATGGCCCCTGCGACGACCGCTACGTTCTTCTCGAAGCCGATGACCGGGGGCTTTCCCGGCTGGTCGTAGAGCTTCCACAGCCGGCGCAGCTCGTCGCGGTTGCGGGCGAGGCCGCCCCAGACCTGCTCGTCGCGCCCGCCGCGGTGACGCTCCTTCCAGTCCCAGTCGATCGGCTCGGGCTCCGCGAGGGCCGGGGCCGCGAGCAGGGCCACGATCGACAGCACGAGGGCCGGGGAACGCCACATCCCGCGATCGTAGAGCGCCGCAGGGGGAAACGACAGGGCCGTCGCGGCCCCCGTCCCCGTTCGTCCCGGCCTGATCGCGGTCGGGTACCCCACCTCTGATCGGCGACTAGCAAGAGTCCGGAAGGACGCTAGATGGCGCGCTTCGTGACCGACCACAGGGCGATCACGCGGAGCGGACGACCCATCCGAGCTCGATCCAATCCCCGCCGCTGAAACC
>DASQDO010000449.1:0-1592 GCA_035634135.1 Actinomycetota bacterium | reverse complement strand
GCTTCGACTCGACCAGCGCCGCCAGGTCCCTCGCCACCCTGTCCGCCGTAGCCGGGTCCTCGGCCTCGACCATCACCCTCACCAGCGGCTCGGTCCCCGAGGCCCGGACCAGCACGCGGCCGGACTCGCCCAGGGACTCCTCGGCCGCCCGGACCCGCTCCCAGACCTCGGCGGCCCCCTCGAGGGCCCCCCGGTCGGCGATGCGGACGTTGAGCAGGACCTGCGGGTAGGGCTCGAAGACGGCGGCCAGGTCGGAGAGCGGCCGCCCCGACGCCGCGACGATCTCGGCGAGCTTCAGCCCGGTGAGGACACCGTCGCCGGTCGTCGCGTGCTCGGCGAAGATGACGTGACCCGACTGCTCGCCCCCGATGACCGCGCCGTGCTCGGTCATCGCCTCGGCCACGAAGCGGTCGCCGACCGGGACCGTCACGACCTCGATCCCGGCCGCCTCGAGCGCACGGCGCAGGCCGAGGTTCGCCATCACCGTCGTCACTACGAGCCCGCCGTCGAGCTCGCCGCGCTCCTTCAGGTGCAGCGCCGCGAGGGCGATGATCCGGTCGCCGTCGATCACGGCGCCGGTCTCGTCCACGGCGAGCGCTCGGTCCGCGTCCCCGTCGAAGCCGACGCCGAACGCCGCGCCCTCGGACACGACGACCTTCGCGAGCGTGTCCAGCGACGTCGAGCCGCAGTCGACGTTGATGCGGGCTCCGTCCGGCGAGTCGTGGAGCGCGACGACCTCGGCCCCCGCGCGCCGGAACGCCTCGGGCCCGACGGCGAAAGCCGCGCCGTACGCGCAGTCGACGACGACCCGCAGGCCGCCGAGCGAGCCGTCGATCGACGTGAGGAGGTGCTCGACGTAGCGGCTCGCTCCGTCCTCCACGGGATCGACGCCACCGATCGCCTCGCCCGTGGGGAGCTCGTCCGGGGTCTGCGCGAGCAGCTCCTCGATCGACGTCTCCTCGTCCGCCGAGACCTTCGTCCCGACGGCGGAGAAGAACTTGATCCCGTTGTCGGGGACGGGGTTGTGCGACGCGGAGATCACGGCCCCCGCCGCGGCGTCCTCCCGGCGCGTGAGCCACGCGACCCCCGGCGTGGGGAGGATCCCGGCGCCGAGCACGGACGCACCCGCCGAGCACAGGCCCGCGGTCAGCGCGGCGTGCAGCATCGGGCCGGATAGCCGCGTGTCCCGGCCCACGACGACGCGGCCCCCGCCGGGCGCGAGCACGAGCCCCGCCGCGCGTCCGAGCGCGAGAGCGAGGTCCGGTGTGAGGTCGCGGTTCGCGACTCCGCGCACGCCGTCGGTCCCGAAGAGCCTGGCCATCGGGCGATCTTCGCGTGGTTTTCCGCCGGGCCGGGTAGAGGGGTGCGGTGAAGCTCTACGCGGAGACGTCGTGGCAGCGCTCGCGGCAGATCGCGGCCGACGCCGCCGTCGCGCTCTGGATCGTCGTGTGGGTCCGCATCGGCACGTGGATCCACGAGCTCGTCAACCGGCTCGCCGAGCCCGGGAGGTCAGTCGAGAGCGCCGGCGGGCGGATCTCGTCCGCGATGGAAGCGGCGGGCGATCGACTCGGCGGCCTGCCCGGCGTCGGGGA
>DASQDO010000448.1:0-4919 GCA_035634135.1 Actinomycetota bacterium | reverse complement strand
AGGTCCGGGCGCTGCCGGGCGTGACGCAGGTGCGGGCGGGTCTCGACGACCCCGCACGGCTCGAAGAAGCGTTCGCAGGATGCGAGGCCGTCGCGCAATGCGCAGGCATCAACCGGGAGATCGGCAGCGCGACCTACCGGTCCGTGCACGTCGACGGGACCCGCGCTGTCGTGGCTGCGGCAGAGCGCGCCGGCGTGCGGAGGCTTGCGATCGTCAGCTTCTTCCGGGCGCGGCCCGGTACCGGCTCGCCGTACCACGACACGCCGTGGGAGGCCGAGGAGATCGTGCGCGCTTCGCCGCTCGACTGGACGGTGCTGAAGCCCGGGATGATGTACGGGCGCGGCGACCACATGCTCGACCATCTGAGCAAGGCACTGATGACGTTCCCCGTCTACGTCGGCATCGGCAACCGCAAGGTCCGGCCACTGGCGATAGACGACGCGGTGAGAGTGCTGGGGGCCGCGCTCGTCGACGGCCGGCTGCCGCGTAAGACGGTCGCGCTGCTCGGGCCGACGGAGCTCTCGTTCGACGAGGCCGCACGCCTCGTCGCGAAGGCGATCGGGAAGCGGCGCCTGTTCCTGCGGGCCCCCATCGCGTTCCACTACCTCCTCGCCCGCGTGTCCGAGGCGTTGATGAGCGTCCCGCTGATCGCGCGGGCGCAGGTGCGGATGCTCGAAGAGGAGTTCGTAGAGGCGACGCGGGCGCCCGACCATCTGCCGGACGACCTTATGCCGAAGGTCGGGTTCGACGAGGCCTCGATCAGGGCCGGGCTCCCGCCGCGGCTCGAGCGCTTCGGCAGAGCGGACCTCCTGCGCAGGCGCTAGGTCGATGCGCTGCGCGGGCGGCACTATCGTTGGGACGCCGGGGGCGTAGCTCAGTTGGTCAGAGCGGCGGACTCATAATCCGTTGGTCGCAGGTTCGAGCCCTGCCGCCCCCACTACACGAAAGGACCGACGATGGCCCTGCTGCGTTTCGACCACGTCCTCGTCACCGTCGACGATCTCGAAGCCGTTACGGCGTTCTTCGTCGCGCTCGGGTTCGAGAAGGAGGGCACCGCCGCCGTCGAGGGCGACTGGGTCGACACGATCGTCGGCCTGCCCGACGTCCGGTCCGAGATCGTCATGTTGCGGCCGCCCGGCGGCGGTACGGGACTCGAGCTCTCGAAGTTCCACAGGCCCGTCCCCGACCGAGGACCGCGAGCGGCGCCGGTGAACGAGCTGGGACTGCGCAACGTCGCCTTCGAGGTCGAAGACATCCACGCCGTCGTCGACCGTCTGAAGGCGGAGGGCTTCGAGCTCGTCGGCGGGATAGGCAACTACGAAGACGTCTTCCTGCTGTGCTACGTCCGGGGGCCGGAAGGGATCATCGTCGCGCTGAACGAGCACATCGGATAAGGGGCGAACCCCATTGCGGCCGGCGCCGGTCGACGGCTCGGTGAGCTGGCCCAGCGACCTGACCGTCACGCTCTCCGGCGACGAGCGGGTCTTCAGCGGGAACAACCTGCCCGGCCATCCGACGGGGAGGTTCCCGGTCGAGGCGTCGGACGACGCGTACCAGTACGACCGCAACCCGAACTCGATCACGGGCCAGGACGTCGCGTTCACGCTCGACGCGGCCCCCGTCGTGCTCGACACGCCGGAGTGTGCCGGAGGCTCCGTCGGCTACATGCTCACCGGTGGCTACCTGTTCAACGGGTTCGACGCGCGCGGGAAGGACGCGGTCGCGTGGGAGGTACAGGACGCGTGCGACGGGCACCCGCAGGCCACCGGCGTGTACCACTACCACTCGGTCTCGAGCTGCGCCGAGGGCTCGTCGGAAGGGGGCCACTCCGAGCTGCTCGGCTACGCGTTCGACGGGTTCGGGATCTACGGGCACTACGGAGTCGACGGCGACGCGCTGACGAACGAGGACCTCGACGCGTGCCACGGCCACACGCACTCGATCGAGTGGGACGGCGAGCCGCGGTCGATGTACCACTACCACGCGACCTACGAGTTCCCCTACACGGTGAGCTGCTTTCGCGGCGACGCGATCCAGGTCCGCTGACCTACTGCTAGGCCCCCAGGATCGCTCCCGCCGCCACCAGGCCCAGCCGTTCCCGCCAGGACCCTAGCCAGTCGACCTCGACCTCCCCAGGCCGCCGTCTGGTGCCGGTTCGAGCTTCGGCCACCCGGGGCCGTCAGTCCAGGACCCGAGGGGAGGAGGGCGCAGCAGTCCGGCGAAGTGGGTAAGCGTCGAGTGCTTCCCGCCTGCCCGACCACCCACGGAGGACCCGCTGTGAGAAGGCTTGCCCTTGCCGCCCTGCTCATGTCCCTGCTCGCCGCCGCGCTCCCCGCGGCCGCAGCCGACGCCCACACCGCCGAGGACGCCGTCGTCGTGAACCCCGACGACGGGACCGAGATCGCGATCACGGTCTTCCGGCCCGCGGGCGGGACGGCCGCGGCCCCCGTGCCGGTCGTGCTCCACTCCCACGGCTGGGGTGGGAGCCGCGAGACCTCGGTCGACGGCGCTGCCGCGCCCTACCTCGACGCCGGCTTCGGCGTCGTCAGCATCGACCAGCGCGGCCACGGCGACAGCGGCGACCAGGCCCACGTCCAGGACCCGACGCGCGAGACCGAGGACGTCAAGGCCGTCGTCGACTACGTCGCGGCGCTGGACTGGGTGCGGCTCGAGGCACCGAACGATCCCGTCATGGGTGCGATCGGCGGGAGCTACGGCGGCGGCTACCAGACGATGACCGCGCTCGACGAGATCGCGGACGAGGGCCGGACGCGCTTCGACGCGCTGGCGCCGCAGATCACCTGGTACGACCTGCCCGAGAGCCTCGCTCCGCAGAAGGTCGTGCGGACCGCATGGGTCGCGGCCCTCTACGCGGCGGGCGCGCAGATGGTGCCGGAATACGTCCACGAGGCGTTCGTGTGGGGAAGCGCGACGGGGCAGTGGCCCGACGGGACCCTCTACGACCAGCCGGCCCCCGGCGTCCCCGACATCGACTCGGAGTTCGCCAAGCACGGGCCGAGCGCGTTCGTCGAGCGCGGCATCCGGCTCGACGTCCCCGTGCTCGTGCGGCAGGGCGCGAGCGACAACCTCTTCAACTTCAACCAGGGACTGAAGATCTTCGAGCGCGCGCTGACGGACGAGGCGAGGGCGCAGAGCTACTTCGTGTCGTTCAACGGCGGGCACGCGCTTCCGAACGCGCTTCCGCCGGGGGAGCCGGCGGACGTCCAGGCCGGCGGCGGAGTCGACGCGTGCACGGACTTCACGAAGACGACCATCGAGTTCTTCCGGCGGGTGTTCGCCGGGACGTCGACCGGCGGCGTGCTGCCCGCTCGCTACAACCTCACCGCAGTGGACAGCCGGACGTGCCTGCGTATGCCGAGCCTCGCGGGCTCGACGACGGTTCCCGTCGACCCCGTGGGCGCGGGTGCGATCGTGACGACGGCGGGGGCCGGAGCTCCGCTGCAGCTCCAGGTCGCCGAGGGCCCGCTCGCGATCGGCGGCGTCCCCGAGCTCTCGGGCAAGGTGACGTCGGCGGCGCTCGACGGCCGCGCGTTCTTCGGCCTCGCGATCGGCACGACGCCCGCGGGCGCACGCGTGATCCACAACAACCTGCTGCCGCTGCGGCGCGCAGTGCCGGTGACCGACTCCGAGTTCCGGATCGAGCTCCCGGGCGTCGTGGCCGAGGTGCCGGCGGGCAAGAACCTGTACCTGACGGTGACGCCGGTGTCGGACATGTTCTTCGGGCACGGCTCCCGCACGCCGGGCGCGATGGTGCTGACGGACGTGGAGCTGGACCTGCCGGTGAGGGACTGCGTGCCGGCGAAGTGGAAGGGCTTCGGCTCGGGGAGGGCCTGCCGCTAGCTCTCGGGGCTCATGCCCCCGAGCAGCGGCGCCAGCTGCTCGATCACGCGCGCCACGTCGGCCATCATGTCGAACACCGCGTCGGCTTCGGCCCGTTCCGGGTCCAGTCGCGTCAGCAGCTCGATCCCCAGGAACATCGCCGATATCGCGTAGGCCGCAGGGCGCGGCGAGATCGCGTCGTCGAGCACCCCGCGGGCCGGGTTCGCCTCCTCGAGCGCGCGCTCGACGATCGTTATCCAGCGGTCGATGCGGTCGAGGATCTGCCCGCCCAGCTCGGGGTCCGTCGCCGCGGCCATCAGCTGCGTGACCGCGGTCACGGCCCCCGAGTCGAGGTCCTCGTCGTGCAGCTTGCGCGCGATGGACACGAGATCGTGCAGCGACGAGACGTCCGCCGCCGCGGCTTCGTAGCGCGCGATCTGCTCGTCGGAGGTGCGCTCGAACGCCTCCATGAGCAGCTGGGGGATAGATCTGAAGTGGTAGAAGATCAGCGCCTGGTTGAAGTCACCCCGCTGCGCGATCGCCCGCGCCGTCGTCCCGACGATGCCCTCCTCGCGCAACGTCGCGACGGCCGCGTCCATGATCTTCTGGCGCGTGTCGGACGCGGGGCGGGCGGGCGCAGCGGAGTCCTTCCTCATCTGGGGTCGCGACCGACCATAACGTTGTCGCACCACGAGCACTCGGTCTCCGGTTCGGGATCGTCGACCCACCGGGCGAACCGATCCCGGCGCTTCGACACGAACACGAAGAACCGCTCGGCCAGCGGCGCGAGCGAGGGCCGCGCCAGCACGTACGAGGCCGACCGGTACTTGGCCGTCGCCCACAGGCACAGGACGAAGGCCGCCGGGCCGACCCATGCGTTGCCACGGTCGTCCACGACCACGAGCTCCTTGCCGAGCCACGGCCCCATCGACGCGTAGCGGGACTGCGCCTCCGGGGACCCGGCGGGGAGGAGCCGCACCGGCACCAGGCACGGCTGCGTGAGCAGCCAGTCCCGGCACCGGCGGCAGAGCGCACACGACTCGTCGTAGAGGATCGTCAAGCTCTGCGACTCCTGCATG
>DASQDO010000447.1:0-1675 GCA_035634135.1 Actinomycetota bacterium | reverse complement strand
CCGCGTAGTAGCCGACCAGACCGTCCCGCGGGTAGCCCGCCGTCCCGGGCCCCTCGAACAAGCCCGCGCCCTCCCGCAATCTCTTCCCGAACCCGGGCGGTAGGTACGTCGCCTCGAACTGGGGCGGGTACTCGGCGCATGGGTCCGAGGGCGAGGGCGAAGGCGAGGGCGCCGGAGTCGCCGACTCGGCCACCACGTCGCGCTCCGCCCCCCCGCTACAGCCGGACAGAAGGACGACGACCGCGCACCGGGCTACTAGGACCCGGCGCGCGACCGTCACACCATCAGCCCTATCTCTAGAGCGGGCAGAGCTCCGGCGACAGGTCCCTGCACAGCAGCCTCACCGGGTACGTCACCGGCGACCACGGGCAGTGCGGGTCGGCACAGGCCGAAGCCGCGGGGGCGACGGCGAGCTGGACGGATCCCACGGCCACCATGCTGACCAAGATCATTCCGAGACGACGCTTCATCGGACGGCTCCTTCATAGGAGAGACGCGGACCCCCCAGCCTTCTAGTCGCACGAACGCGACTCCCTCCTCCTAAAGAGTGAGTTCACTCGCAGGCGACGCGGGTGTCGCCCTCGCCGTTGCACTGGTCGGTGCCCGGCCCCCCGTCGAGCTCGTCCACGTCCCCGTCGTCCGCATCGGGCTCCGAACCCGCCGCCGTTCCTCCGTGCAGCTCGTCGTCACCGTCCCCGCCGAAGAGCTCGTCGCTCCCGTCGCCGCCCGACATCAGATCGTTCCCGCCGCCTCCGAAGACGCGGTCCTCACCCGGCCCCGATCCGACTGTGTCCGCGCCCGCCCCTCCTTTCAGCACGTCGGGCGTGGGCGCGTCGGTCTGACACCGGGTAGGTCCGTCACTCGACGAGACGCAGCCGCTCGACGCGACGAGGTCGCGCCCCGGCCCCCCGAACAGCTCGTCGCGCCCACCGGCGTCCGTGATGTCGTCGTCTCCGCCGAGGCCGTACACGACGTCGTCACCCGTGCTCGTGAAGACCGAGTTCTTTCCGTTCGTCGCACGGACCGAGTCGTCTTGTCGCGTCCCGACGACGTCCTCGAACGAGTCGAGCGTGTCGCGCCCGTCCCCGGTTGCGGTCCCCTTCGAGAGGTCCACCGTCACGCCCGCAGGCGACTCGAAGTACCAGATGCGGTCGGTGCCGTCGCCGCCACGGATCACGTCGTCCCCCGGGTCGCCGTCGAACGAGTCGCTCCGCCCCCGGCCCACGAAGAGATCCTCGTCGTCGCGCTCGCCCCGCCGTCCAGACTCGAAGCCGTCGTAGTGCGAGCTCCCGTACATGCGATCGTCCCCAGGCCCGGCGACGAGGAGGTTCCGCCCGGGCCCTCCGTGGACGACGTCGTCGCCATCACCGGCGTACACGGTGTCTTGGAAGCCCTTGCCGGCGCGCACGAGGTCACGGCCGCGCCCCGCGCAGATCGTGTCGTCGCCTCCGAGCGTCTCGATCTTGTCGTTGCCCCCGCGGGCCACGACGACGTCGTCGCCCCGCGTCCCCGTGATCACGTCCGGCCCCCGGGTCCCGACGTGCGTGGCTGCTTGCCCCCGACAAGACGGGCCTTCCTGGGCGGCAGCAGTGAGGACGGACGTTACGGCCAGCACGCCCCCCAGAACGAGAGCTCCCCCACGAAGACCCATGCGGCGACCGTACCCTCGGCACCC
>DASQDO010000446.1:0-2443 GCA_035634135.1 Actinomycetota bacterium | reverse complement strand
CAGGTCGCCGGCGTCCTCGGCAATCGCGGCCCCGATCGCCACCGATACGACGAGGGCCGCCAGCGCGAGTCGGGAGGCAGCGTCTTCGAGCTCGGCCCCCGCGCTGTAGGCGACCACGACGGCGGCGACCCCGAGCACGACGGAAGGCCATCCGAGCGCGAGCACGAGCAGGGCCGAAGCGACGACGAGTCCCACGACGACCGCCGGGAAGAGGCGGCGCAGTGCGAGCGCCCCGTTGTGGACGACGACGAGGCCGAGCACGACACCTCCTGCCGGGCCGCCGATGCCCGGCAACGTGAAGAAGACGCTCACGGCGATCGCCGTCGCGAGCAGCGCGACGCCCGCGTCGCACGCCAGCGAGCGCGCTCCCGGCCTTCTCTCGGTCATGCCACGAACGCTATACATCCGCCCTCCGCGGGGCATCGGCCTGGAGATGTACGCCGCGCTCCGACCAGGGGCGTAGGGCGAGCCGCCTCGTGTCCCGCGAGACGACCGCGAGGTCCACTCCCCAGGCCGACGACTTCCGGCCCCCGCCTCCCTAGCGTGATCGGCATGGAACGAAAGGAGGCAGGGATGAGAAAGCCCTTCGCAATCGCGGCGGGCACGGTAGCCGCGGCTCTCGTGCTCGCGACTACGTCCTGCGTGAGCACGGGCGTCGACAGCTACGCGGACTTCCGCGGTGCGGTCGACTCGGGAGCCACGTGCGAGCAGCTGTTCGACATGCGTTCGAACTTCGACGACCGTCCGAGCGTGCAGGACGAGGTCGACTCGGACCTCGCGGAGATCGGCTGCGAGGACGCCGACTCGGAGAGGACCGACGAATGAACGCCGGAGCGCCCGCGATCGCCGTGCGGAACCTCACGAAGGCCTTCGGCGCGACCACGGCGGTGGACGACCTGAGCTTCGACATTGCCCCGGGTGTCGTCACGGGATTCCTCGGCCCCAACGGGGCGGGCAAGAGCACCACCCTGCGCGCGATCCTCGGCCTCGTCGCGCCGACCTCCGGAGAGGCGACGGTTCTAGGCAGGCGCTACGCGGAGCTCGAAGAGCCCGCGCGCTCCGTAGGCGCGCTGCTGGAGACGCAACAGTTCCATCCGCAGCGCACCGGCCGGAACCACCTCGCGGTCCTCGCGGCCGCCTCGGGCTTCGGCCACGACAGAGTGGAGGAGGTGCTGCACGAGGTCGAGCTCACGCACGCGGCCGGCCGCAAGGTCGGCGGTTATTCGCTCGGCATGCGCCAGCGGCTCGGCCTCGCGGCCGCGATGCTCGGCGATCCCGGCGTCCTGATCCTCGACGAGCCGGCGAACGGCCTCGACCCCGCCGGGATGCGGTGGCTGCGAGGGCTGCTCCGTTCGTACGCCCGTCGCGGCCGCGCGGTCTTCGTGTCGAGCCATCTCCTCGACGAGGTCGCGCACATCGCCGACGAGGTGGTCGTCGTCAACAAGGGACGGCTCGTCGTGCACGCCTCGATCGAGGAGCTTCGAGCGCGCGCAAGCCGCGGCATGCGCATCACGACTCCCGAGCCGGAACGGATGAGGCACGCGTTCGAACGAGCCGGGATCGAAGCGCTCCAACCGTCCGAGAGCGACGTGCTGGTGCGAGCGGGGGCCGAGACCGCGTGGGAGGTGGCCGCCGGCGCGGGCTTGATGGTCACGGGCCTGCGCGAGGAGTCGCTGAACCTCGAGGAGGTCTTCTTCGAACTCACCGAGACCGTGCGGGAGGCATGACATGGGACGTGGACTGAGGTCGGAGCTGTTGAAGCTGCGGACGACGCGATCGACGTGGGGCGTCTTGGCCGGTGCGGTCGCGATCGCGGTCGTCGCGTTCGTGGCCCCGGGCGAGAACGCGATCGCGGAGCTGTCCGAGCCGTTCCACGAGCAGCAGTCGACGTTCTTCATCGGCTTCCTCTTGCGCGTGATCCTGCTCGTGCTGGGCGTCAGGGCGGTCACCGACGAGTGGAGGTACGGAACGCTTACGCCGAGCCTCCTGGCGCTGCCGCGCCGAGGGGCGTTCCTCGTCCTGAAGACGGCGGCGACGGCGGGTGCAGGGCTGGCGATCACGGCCCTCGCGACGGGCGCGATGGTCCTGACCGCGGCCGCCTACGCACAGGTCAACGACGTCACGCTGGGGGAGGTCTCGTTTCATTCGCTCGCGGGGATGGCGCTGTCGGGAGGGCTGTGGGCTGCGATCGGCGTGGGCCTCGGAGCCATGCTCAAGAGCCAGCTGCTCGCGACGGTCGTGGGGATCGTGTGGCTGATGGGCGTCGACGACATGCTGCGCGAGAGGCTCGGCGACCTCGCGGTCTACCTGCCGGGCCAGGCGGGACTAGCACTCGTGACCGCACCGGGGGCCGCGGGCTTGACGCGGGCGATCGTGACGCTGCTCGCGTACGCGCTCGTGATGCTCGTCGCCGGGGTGATGCTCACGAACCGCCGAGACGTCT
>DASQDO010000445.1:0-3072 GCA_035634135.1 Actinomycetota bacterium | reverse complement strand
CCGATGATGCTGCTCGACACGAAGAACCCGGCGAAGCCGAAGCTCCTCGCGGTCGCGCAGCCGATGCAGGAGTTCATCCACTCGAACGCCTGGCCGAACGCCGGCAAGGACCGCTGGGCCCTCACGTCCGGCGAGACCTGGACGCCCGGCCCCGGCACCTCCCGCTGCAACGACAAGTCGGCCGGCCTCGCCACGTGGGACACCTCGAAGGTGAAGTCCCGCAAGACGTTCATGATGGTCGACGTCTGGCGCCCGACGAACGGGACCGTCACCGACGGCAACCCCGTCGTCAACGCTCCGTTCGGCTGCTCGTCGCACTGGTTCCAGGAGCACCCCGACTTCCGCAACGGGGGTCTCGTGGCCGCCGGCTTCTACAACCACGGCACGCGCTTCCTGAACATCGCCAAGAACGGCAAGATCGAGCAAGCCGGCTGGTTCCTCCCGCACGGCGGGGGCACCTCGGCTGCCTACTGGATCGACGACGAGGTCGTCTACGCCATCGACTACCAGCGGGGCTTCGACGTCCTGCGCTACAACGGCTAGACCACACACGCTCAACCGACAGGCCCCCGGCGACGGGGGCCTGTTTCGCGTTCCGGGGCCGCGGGTAAGCGCGCCTGCGACCGCCGCGCACGAAAGGAAACGTCACCGATGACGCCCACCAACGAGCAGAGCACGACCCCGACGGGCCCCGTCTCGGACCTCGGAGACGTCGACGAGATCCGCGAGGCTCTCGACACGAGCGAGAAGGTCGACGCGAGCCGCATCGAGGTCTCCGTCGACGGGACCTCCGTCGTGTTGCGCGGCAGCGTGTCGGACTCGTCCCAGGGACACCTCGCCGAGCTCCTCGTCGGCCGCTACACGTCCGACGTCCGCAACGAGCTCCGGGTGGACGCCGGGTTCCGCGAGGGGGCCGAGGAGCCCCAGGCCGTCGAGGAGGCGATCCCGGCCGAGAGCGAGATCCTCGTCGGCTCGACGGACATGCTCGCCGGCCCCGACGCCGCCGTCACCTCCGACGTCAGCCGCGCCTTCGAAGAGAGCGAGCCGTGGGACCCGCCGGACGAGCCCTCGCTGGCGTCGACCCCGGCGGAGCTCCGCGGCACGTCCGGCTTCGGCGACGGCGGCGCGCTCGACGAGGTCTCGGACGAGCCCTCCGCCGACCAGCTCCCGGCCGCGGCCGACCTGACGCAGCAGGACCTCGAGGCATCCGCCGCCGGAGCCGCACCCCCTTCGATCGACGAGACCGCCGTGCCCCCTCGTGACGTCGCGGAGCCGGACCCCGTCGGGCTCGACCCCCTCGGCCACACGCCGCCCGAGGGTGCCGACGACTTTCCGCCGCGCGTCCCCGGCACCGAGGCAGGAATCGGCGGCGTAGGCGAAGGGACCGCGGGAGGCGGGTCGATCTCGGGAGTCCCGGCGACGGAGACCGGGTCGCTCGGCGCCGACACCGCGGCCGCCGACCCCGTCCGTTCGACGGGCGGGACGATGAGCGACGCGGGCACCGACCGCGGCCCCCAGTCCCGCGAGGACCCGCCGCTGAGAGAGGACTTCCCGGACCGCGGTTAGGCGGGGGCCGCGGCGCGCAGCTTCGACGGCGCCGCGACCACGAAGACCTCCTCCACGAGCCCGTCGGCGACCGCGACGTCGATCACCGCAAGCGTCAGGTCGCCCGCGCGCACGAGCACCCCTGTGCGGCCGTTGACCGGCACGAGCTCCGCGCTCGTCCCGGCCGGCGCCTTCTTCGTCACGCCTACGAGGAACCGGGCCGTGCGCTCGCGGCCTTCGATCGGGCGGAGCGCGGCCTGCACCTCGCCGCCACCGTCCGTGTAGACCACGGCTTCGCGCGCGAGCAGCGCGGCGAGGCCGTCGACGTCGTGTCCCGCGCACGCGGCCACGAACCGCTCGAGGAGCGCGCGGTGCTCGTCTGGAGAGACCTGGGCGCGCCGGCGCCTTGACTCGAGGGCGCGACGGGCCCGGTGCGCGAGCTGCCGCGTCGCCGCCTCGGTCCTCGCGAGCGCCTCGGCGACCTCGGGATAGGAGAAGCCGAACACGTCGTGGAGCAGGAAGGCGGCGCGCTCCGCGGGCGTCAGCGACTCCAGCACGACCAGGAACGCGAGCGAGAGCGACTCCGCGCGCTCGACGCCTTCGGCCGCGTCGGCGACCGTCCCGACGAGCGGCTCGGGCAGCCACGGGCCGACGTAGGTCTCGCGCCTCCGGCGCGCGGAGCGGAGGCGGTCGATCGCCTTCCTCGTCACCGCGGTCACCAAGAAGGCCTTCGGGTCGCGGACGTCGCCGGCACCGGCGGCGCGCAGGTACACGTCCTGCACGACGTCTTCGGCCTCGCCGGCGTCGCCGAGCATCCGGTACGCGAGCGAGAAGAGCAGCGGGCGGTGTTCCTCGAAGACGGCCGCGTCCATCGCGCCGCAGCTTGTCACAACCTGCGGGCATGTCTCGTCTACGAGGGCATGACGACGAGCGTTTCGCCCCGGGCCCGGCTCTCGTGGGTCGTGCAGCTCCAGCAGGCCTTCACCCGCCGGGCGCTGTCGAAGCTGCTGCGCCGCCCCGTCGGGGCTCCGGAGAGCCCCCGCGTGATGGCGCACCTGCCGCTCCTCGCTCCCGCGTACGGGTTGCTCGAAGCCGCGTTGCTGCGGGGCCGGGCGCTCGACCCGCGGCTCGGCGAGCTCGCCCGGGCCCGCGCCGCCACCATCCACGGATGCCCCTGGTGACTGGACCTCGGCTCTGCGGTCGGCAGGGCGTTCGGGATCCCGGAGGAGAAGCTGCAGGCGCTACCTCGCTACCGCGACTCCGACCTCTTCGACGAGCGTGAGCGCAAGGTGCTCGACTTCGCGACGGCGATGTCGCGCAGCCCCGCGGACGTGCCCGACGAGCTCCGCGCGGAGCTGTGGGCCGAGCTGGGCGACGAAGGTCTGGTGCAGCTCGCCGCGATCGTCGCGGTCGAGAACTTCCTCGGCCGCTTCAACCGCGGGGTCGGCGTCGAGGCCCAGGGCTACTCGGAAGGGGCCGCCTGCCTGCTGCCGGACCGCGGCGACTAGCCGGCGTCCTCGTCCTTCT
>DASQDO010000444.1:0-2772 GCA_035634135.1 Actinomycetota bacterium | reverse complement strand
CGGAGACGACGTCATCCGGGGCACCCCGGGCTCCGACGTGATCGTCGCGCGCGACGGTGACGACAAGGTCCGGGGCGGCGGCGGCGCGGACCGCATCTGCGGCGACGCCGGCAACGACCGCCTCCTCGGAGGTGCAGGATCCGATCGCATCGAGATGGGACGAATCGGCTGGATGGAGGTCGCGTCCGGAGGCGACGGAGCGGACCTGCTCGTCGGCGGCAGCAGGAACGGGAACTGCGACGGAATCTGGCGCCTCAGTGGCGGCCGTGGCGACGACCGGTTTCGGGCGGCGCCCGGGACCGTCTGCGTCACGATGGAGGGCGGCTTCGGTGACGACGACCTCGACACCGGCTCGGGCAGCGGGACGATGATCGGCGGTCCCGACGACGACACGATGACCGGGTCGGGGTTCTTCGAGGGCGGGGCCGGCGACGACCACATGTCCGGTGACTCGCACAGCCGCGTGGTCTTCGACGACCCCGGCGGTGTCTCCGTCGACCTCGCCGCCGGCACCGCCACCGGGCCGGGCGAGGGCCGCGACACGATTGCCGGGATCGCCACCGTGCTCGGGACCGACGGCGACGACGTCATCAAGGGTGACGCAGGAGCGAACGGGCTCTACGGCGGCGCCGGCGAGGACCGGATACTCGGCGGCGACGGCGCCGACAGCATCTTCGGGCAGGCCGGCGACGACGAGGTCGACGGTGGGCCCGGCGACGACCGGGTCTCGGCCGTTCCCGGCAACGACGTGGTCGGTGGAGGCGCGGACGACGACTTCTTGACGAACGAGGTCTCGCCGGACGTGAAACGCGATCCCGCGGGCAGCGCCTTCGACGGCGGCGCGGGGCGCGATTGGCTGCACCTGTCGCTGCACCCCGCGGGCTCGAAGACGGTCAGCATCGACCTCGCTGGCGTCAGCTCGATGGGCGGCGTCCTCCTCGCCGTCACGGGGATCGAGGACGTCACGGTGTACGGCAACGAGCCCGTCGAGCTCTACGGAGACGAGGGCCCGAACCGCTTGATGGCCAGCGGGACCGAGACCGTGATCGAGGGCCGGGGCGGCGACGACGTGCTGGATCCGGACGGGGTCGTGAACACGGTCGACGGCGGGGCCGGGAGTGACCTGGCCGACTTCAACGGCCCCTGGCCGGTGGTCGTCGACCTCGCCGACGGGACCTTCTCCGAACAGCACAGGTCAGGGACCCTCGCGGGGATCGAGAACGTCTTCGGCTCGACCGGGGACGACGTCATCCGAGGCGACGACGGGCCGAACCTCCTGCGGCCGAGCTTCGGCAACGACACGGCCGAGGGTCGGGGCGGCGACGACGTATTGGAGGGCTCGCTCGGGGACGACCACCTGGACGGTGGTGACGGCACGGACACGCTCGACGGGGACGTCGGGACGGACGAGTGCGTGAACGGAGAGTCCGTCAGGAACTGCGAGGGCTAGACGACGTCACTCGACGTCGACTTTGACCTCCACTTTGTGCTCGTCCGAGCCGACCTTCAGGTCCGCGTGCACGCCGTCCTCGGTGTTCTCGCCGTCGCTGCAGATGTAGCCCGGCGGGAGCATCCCTTCGGAGCCCGGCGACAGGCACGCCGGCGTCTGGCTCCCGCGGTCGCCGACCCGGACCCCCATCCCTGCGACGCCGACCTCGGCCCCGCCTTCGATCCAGTGGTCGCCGGTCCCGGCGCGGAAGGGCTTGTTCTTCGTCGCGGCGCCGCCGGTACCGGTAGTGACCTCGACGCCGCCGGCGTCGACATTGCGGTTCGAGGCGAAGTCCGAAGGGGCCGCCAAGCGCTCGGAGTGGAGGTCGTATCCCGAAGCGGGCGAGGCGGCCGCGCCGTACGCACCGGCACCGACGCCGACGAGGTTCGCGGCGCTGCCCCCGATCCGCTCACGGAGCACCCCCGCCCCCGCGTCGCCTGCGAACGGTCCCGCCGCCGCGGCGAACAACGCGACGGCCGACAGAAAGCCTGCGGCCGCGGGGGCCGCGAGGTTCTCGCTCGACGACATCAGCCCGCGGATGGCGATCACGTGGCGCTCGAAGTCGAACAGGCGCCGGACCTTGACCCCGATGAGGACGCCGCTCGCCGACGCGACGTCGAGGAGCGCGTTGAGGCGCCGCCGCGCCCGCATCCGGAGCATCTTGGTCGCGTTCGGCCCCCGGGACGGCGTGGCGTACTCGTCGCCGAGCTCGGCCATCAGGATCGAACGGTGGTCGGGGCTGAGCTGGGTCATCGCGCTCTGGACCCGCCGCCACTCGAGACGGGCGAGGCCGGCGCGTTCGACGTCTTGGTCCGCCGCCCGGTCGGGGACGAGGCCGAGGACCTCGCGCTCGGGGTGCTTGCGGGCCTCGTCGCGCAGGAGGTTGAGAGCGATCGTCACGACGAGCGCCCACAGGGGACGCTCGGGGTCGACCTGGCCCCACATGCGGAAGAGCCGCAGGCCGGTCTCCTGGACGATGTCGTCGCGCTTGTGCGCCGGGACGCGTTTGCCCGCAAGCATCGTGTCCAGACGCTTAGCGAGGTCCGGCCACTGTTGCTCGAAGTCGTGACTGCCCGTGTCGCCGCTCGCCGCAGAGCTCATGGTGGAATCCCCCAGATTTGGTGCGCCCGTGAGCATTCTACGCATACCAAGCTCATCCTGCCGGGGGAGGGGTTGCGCCCATTCTGGCCCTCGTTTTCCCCCTCAGGGGCCGGGGTAGGAGACCGGCGAAGCCACCTATCCGAGGAGGTACCGATATGGCCAAGACGGCGCGGGAGATCATG
>DASQDO010000443.1:0-2063 GCA_035634135.1 Actinomycetota bacterium | reverse complement strand
GTCGACAAGGCCGACCAGGACGGCAACAACGGCTGCGGCAACGACGACGACTTCGAAGACGACAACGAGGGCTGGTGCGGCCGCAAGCCCAAGCCGGCCAAGCCCGAGGTCAAGCCCGCCGGCCCCTGCGACGCAGACGCCGCCATGCCCGGCACCCAGCCGTGCAAGGACGACGACGTCAAGCCGTGCGACAAGGACGCCACCATGCCCGGCACCCAGCCGTGCAAGGACGACGGCTCGAAGCCGTGCGACGCCGACGCCACGATGCCCGGCACCCAGCCGTGCGCCGACGACGAGGACGAGGTCGTCCCCGACGTCGAGCCGAACGTCGTGACGCACCCGGGCCAGCCGGAGGTTCCGACGGTCGTCCTCGGCGAGCGCATCTCCCGTGACGACGACGCTGCGGCCCCCGTGGCCGCCCGTCAGCCGACGCAGCCGGGTGGAAGCACGCTGCCGTTCACGGGCGCGAGCCTCCTCGTCTTCGTCGGCGCCGGGCTCGCCCTGATGGGGGCGGGGATCATCGCAGCACGCAAGAGGTGAACCGAACGGCGTAGCCATGACGGCGGTTTGGGAGAGCCGCCGAGCCAGTAACGAGATGGCGCACGCTGGGAGCGAAGGAGGGGGCCGGACATCCGGCCCCCTCTGCGCGTCAGAGAAAAACGCTTGCTAGCCCAGGCCCTCCGCGGGAGCCCAGGCCGGGCAACGGTCGTGGAAGGAGCAGCTCATGCAGAACGGCGAGGGACGCGTGCGCCAGTCGTCCTGGTCTGCGGCCCGGCGGATCGCCGAGGCCAGCGCCAGCATCTGCCGCTCGAACGCGACGAGCATCCGTTCGTTCGGGCTCAGCGTCAGCACCGCCGGGTCGGCCAGGTACACGAGCCTGATCTCCCGCGGGATGACGCCGAACGCCCTCCAGCACACGAGCGCGTAGAACCGCAAGCCGAAGAAGGCGGAGAGCTCGCGCGACTCGCCCGGCACCCGGCCCGTCTTGTAGTCCGTGAGGATCCACGTCCCGTCCGGGCGTTCCTCGAGCCGGTCGATCACGCCGCGGAGGTGGATGTCGGTGAGCTCGTACTCGACCCACCACTCGAGCCGGCTCGCGCTCAGCATGCGGGGGTCTTCGAGCTTGAAGTAGTTGCGCAGCAGCCGCGCGCTCTCCGCGAGCCACGCGTCCTCCTGCGGGTCGGCCATGCCGTCGGGCCGGAACTCGACGTCTTCCTTGACCTCGGCCCACAGCGCTTCGAGCAGGTCGATCGCACGTTGCGGCGTCCTCGTGCGCGGAGGCTCGGCGAACAGCCGCTCGAGCACCGCGTGGACGAGCGAGCCCCGCGCCGCGGCCCCCGAGACGGGCTCGGGCACCCGGTCGACCGCGCGGAACTTGAACAGCTGGGGACAGCTCTTGAAGTCGGTGGCGCTGGAAGGGGAGAGCTTGAGTAGGGCCTGCTCCATCACTGGAACCCTAGGCCCGCGCCCCCTCGCTCTCGTGGATTTCGGGCCTCTCGACGTAGCCCATCCCGACCACGGCACCGACGATCAGCAGGATCCCTCCGAGCCCCGACAGGTACGCGTTCACCCCGACGAGCTGGTCGTATACGAGCCGGGCGATGAGGTACAGGACTTCGCCGATGCCGAGGAGCGCGGCGGCTCCGAAGACGACCCCGCGTTCCTTCGCCGTCGTCCGCCGCAGAGCCAGAAGCGCGACGATCAGCCACGTGAGGTGGAGGACGACGTTGCCCGCCACCAGGCGCGGGTCCAGGTCCTGGCCTTCGACCCTGAACCCGAGCAGCCGGGAGTACGTCACCGTGGTCCCGCCGTTCGTCTCTTCGACCGGCAGCACGTACGCGAGGAGCAGCACCCCGAGCGCTATCGGGATGAGCCACTTGCTCGTCTGTGCCGCGCTGCGCCTCGGTTCGTCCATCCCGAAGTCCCCTTCCTCTAAAGGCTGCCCAGGAACTCCGCCAGCGCGCCGTTGAAGGCCTCGGGCGCCTCGAGGTTCGACAGGTGCCCGGCTTCGGGGATCACGACGAGGCGCGAGCCGCCGATGTGCTCGTGCATCTTGCGCGAGA
>DASQDO010000442.1:0-1545 GCA_035634135.1 Actinomycetota bacterium | reverse complement strand
CCCGGCCGGCGGTCCGTGACGGGCGCGGAGGGCGGCGGCACGAACTTCATCTCGCGCAGGAACATGTAGAAGCTGAGGACCGGGATCACCGGCCCGTGGCTGAACTCGGGCCGCGACCATTCCTGGGCGAGACCCGCGAAGCCGAACCGGAACAGCGGCAGGGTGGAGACGACGGCGAGCGCGAACCAGAACAGGCCGCGCGGGTTCGCCGGAGCGTCGACCGCGAGCGCCTCGCCCGTCGGCGTCGTCATCGTCATGTCGCGCCTCGTCACTCGATCACCCGCTTACGCAGCGGCGGTCCCGCCGCGAACAGGCGACCGCGCGCATTTCGGACGTGCTATAGGCGATCGCGCCGGAAAAAACGAGCCCAAAGCGCCGCGAAGGTAAGCGGCCCATCCGGGGGAGGAACGCTTCTAGAACCCGCTTTCGAAAGCCCGGCCGACCTCGACGAAGACCGCGTTGCTGGTGGCGCTTTCGGGCTCCTCGTCGCGCGAGCGGAAGCGATAGCCGACGCTGGCGGTGACGGCTTCGGTCAGGTCGTAGGAATAGGTGGCGGTGAAGTTGAAGCGGTCGACGTCCGGATCGTCCGTGTCGAGATCCTCCTGGCGCGCGACGGCGACGTCGAAGCCGAGCCGCGAGGCGGTGTTGATCTCGCGGTCGACGCCGATCGAGGCGCCGACCACCCGGATCTCGTCGCCGGTCTCGCCGCCCCCGTAGCGCTGGAACAGACGTCCCGTGAGCAGGCCGCGGGGCAGGGGATAGGTCGCCTGGAGCGTGCCGGACAAGCGGGTCTCGGGCGCGGCGTTCGTCAGCCGGGCGTTGGCGTCGAGCGTGATCTCCTCGAACAGGTAGCGCAGGCCGCCCGTCAGCACGTAGCCGCTGTCGTCGGAGACGTCCCGGCGCACGCCGCCCACGGTCTCCTCCCGGGTGTAGTTGGCGTAGCCGAGGCCGAAGCGCAGCCGCAGGAGTTCGTTGGGGTCGTAGATCACGCCCGCGTTGACCTCGCCTTCGCGGATCTCGGTCTCGCGCGGGTTCTCCGCGTCGAAATAGGAATAGGTCGCGCCCAGCGTGCCGGAGACGGCGGGGGTGAGCTGGAGGATCCAAGCCCCGTCGCCCTGCAGGGTGGTGCGGGGCGCGAGATCGTCGGCCTCCTCGTCGTAGTCGATCCGGGTCGCGGCGAAGTTGATCTCGTAGGACGAAGGCGAGTCCGTGGCGAGCTGCAGCCCGAAGCCGCCGTCGTAGCGCCGCTCCGTCGCGTCCTCCCGGATTTCGCGGAAGTCGTCGGGCGTGGGGGTGTCGAGGTCGAGCTCGAGCAGCGTCGTGCTGTCGACGTCCCTTTGGCGGTAGCGCAGAAAGGTCTCCGCCGCCCCCGTCGCCCAGTCGAGGTCGTAGTCGAGCGACGCCGTCGAGGGCGAGGCGAAGGTGAAGTCGAAATCCTCCTCCGCCTCCCACAGCGCGCGCAGCCCGGTGGAGAGGCCGAGGGCGAAGGTTTGGGTCTCGGTCTCGTTCAGGAGACCGAGGAGCAGGCGAGTGTCGGCGTAGTAG
>DASQDO010000441.1:0-2328 GCA_035634135.1 Actinomycetota bacterium | reverse complement strand
AGACGGCTCCGGATCCCACCGAGGCGGCCCCGGTCAGGTTCGGTCTCGCCTCGTGCTCCAACTACGAGGCAGGTTTCTTCGCGGGATACCGCCACCTCGCGGAGCGCGAGGACCTGTCCTTCGTGCTCCACATGGGGGACTACCTCTACGAATACGCCCCCGGTGCGTACGGACCGGGCCCTGAGATCGGCCGCGTCCACGAGCCCGACCGCGAGATCGTCTCGCTCGAGGACTACCGCGTGCGGCACGCCCTCTACAAGACGGACCCCGACCTCCAGGCGTGTCACGCGGCTCATCCCTTCGTGACTGCGTGGGACGACCACGAAGTGACGAACGACACTCACCGGGACGGCGCGGAGAACCACCAGCCGGACGAGGAAGGACGGTTTCTCCGCAGACGCCGCAACGCGTACCGGGCGTACTTCGAGTGGATGCCGATCCGCCCTCCTCGACCGCACGCCGACCCCTCGCGCATCTTCCGCCGGCTTCGCCTGGGGGGGCTGGTCGACCTCCACATGCTGGACACCCGGCAGTACCGGGACCGCCAGCCGCAGGACTCTTCGGATCCCGCGAAAGACGATCCCGAGAGGACGATCACGGGCGATCGCCAGATGGCGTGGTTGAAGACGGGTCTCTCCGCGTCGCGGTCGCAGTGGAACCTCGTCGGGACGCAGGTGCAGATCGCGCCGGTCGAGACGGGCGAGGACATGCCGTTCAACGTCGACTCGTGGGACGGCTACCGCGCCGACCGCCAGGAGCTCCTGCAGCACATCCACGATGCGGGCGTCTCCGACGTGGTCTTCCTGACGGGTGACATCCACTCCTCGTGGGCGTGTGACGTGCCGTTGGATTCGACCACCTATCCCGTCACACCCTCGGTCGCGGTGGAGCTGGTCGGAACGTCGATAACGTCGGACAACCTCGACGAGATCACGGGCAGCCCCCCGCGGACGACGTCTATCGCCGCCGAGAACGCGCTACGCGCGGACAATCCGCACGTCAAGTACGTCGAGCTCGACTCGCACGGATACTCCGTCGTCGACGCGAACGCGGACCGGCTCCAGATGGACTGGTACTACCTCTCGGACCGAGCGGATCCCGAAGCAACGGCAACGGTCGGCGCGTCGTGGCAGACGGTCGCAGGCTCGCGTCGGGTGAGCCCGGCCGCCGAACCCATCTAGACGACAGACGGTCTCCGCCCTCAGTTCACCTCTAGTTCATGAACGCGCTGTGGGGGTGACACATGCGGTTGCTAGCTTCACCGCGACATCGGCTCAGAACGAGCCCAAGAGCGAGACATCCGGACATTACGTCACAGGAGGAACAGATGATGAATGAAAGAGGATGGCCCTCGAGGCTGTCCGTCGCTGTCGTCGCACTGGCTCTCGTTGCTGCCGCGTGTGGCGGCGACGACGACGGTGGTGGTGGTGGGGGGAGCGCGGCCGCCGGAGAAAGCGAGCTGTCGGGCGAGATCGCGGTTTCGGGATCGTCGACGGTCGAGCCGATCTCGACCCTGGTGGCACAGCAGTTCAGCGCCGAGAACCCCGACGTGGCTATCTCCGTCGACGGCCCCGGCACCGGTGACGGCTTCGAGCTCTTCTGCAAGGGCGAGACCGACGTCTCGGACGCTTCCCGGCCGATCGAGGCCGAGGAGGCCGCAGCCTGCGAGGAGGCCGGGATCGAGTACGTCGAGCTCAAGGTCGCGATCGACGGCATCACGGTCCTCACGTCGCCGGAGAACGACGCCATCACGTGCCTCGACTTCCACGACCTCTACGCGCTGCTGGGCCCCGAGTCCGAAGGCTTCGAGAACTGGTCCGACGCGAACGAGCTGGCCGAGGAGGTCGGCGCAGGCAACGCCCCCTACCCGGACATCCCCCTCGACGTCACCGCTCCCGGTGAGGAGTCCGGAACGTACGACTCCTTCGCCGAGCTCGTCCTCGAGGACATCGCCTACGAGGAGCGGAAGATCAAAGAGGACGACCCCGTCGTCCGCCCGGACTATCAGGCATCGGCGAACGACAACGTCATCCTGCAGGGCATCGAAGGCAGCTCCTCGTCGCTCGGCTGGGTCGGCTTCTCGTTCTTCCAGCAGGCCGGCGACACCGTGAAGGGCCTGGAGATCGACGGTGGAGACGGTTGCGTCGCCCCGACGACCGAGACGATCGCAGACGGGTCGTACCCGATCGCCCGCGAGCTGTTCGTCTACGTCGACTCGGCGAAGGCCGAGAAGAACCCGGCGCTAGCGGCGTACGTCGACTACTACCTCTCGGAGGATGGTCTGGCGTCGGTCGCCGAGGCCGGCTACGTCGACCTCCCCGAAGAGGA
>DASQDO010000440.1:0-1948 GCA_035634135.1 Actinomycetota bacterium | reverse complement strand
CGCTGCCGGCTGATCAGCCAGTCGCGCAGCCTGAAGTTCACCGCGGCTTTGCCGAGCCCCTGCTCGTCGAGCCATGCGGTCACGACGCGCGGCGCGTCGGCGACGTCGGTCCCGTCAAACGGGCCACTGTTAACGAGCCGGCCGGACCCGACGTACGGCAGCACGGTGTCGCCGTCGAACGACTCGACGACCTTTCTCACGTCGAGCCCGTACTTCGTCGCGAACTCGAAGTCGCGGTCGTCGTGACCGGGGCCCGCCATGATCGCCCCGGTCCCGTAGTCCATGAGGATGTAGTCGGCCGTCCACACCGGGATGCGCTCGCCGTTGACGGGGTTGACCGCGTGGACGCCGAGGAAGATCCCGGTCTTCTCGCGCTCGGTCGAGGCGCGGTCGATGTCGGACAAGCGGTCGACCCCCTCGCGGAAGTCCCTCAGCTCGTCGGCCTTGCCCCCGGCGGCCGCCATCTTCTCCGTCAGCGGGTGCTCAGGCGCGAGGGCGAAGTACGTCGCGCCCCACAGCGTGTCGGGCCGCGTCGTGAACACGACGACGTCCTCTTCGATCTCCTCGATCCGGAACGTGACCTCGGCCCCCTCCGAGCGGCCGATCCAGTTCCGCTGCAGCGTCTTCAGGTGCTCGCTCCAGCCGGTGTTCAGCTCGAGGTCGGCGACGAGCCGGTCTGCGTAGTCGGTGATCTTGAAGAACCACTGGGTGAGCCAGCGCTTCTCGACCTCGGCGCCGCAGCGCTCGCAGCGCCCCGCGACGACCTGCTCGTTGGCGAGCACGGTCTTGTCGTTCGGGCACCAGTTCGCGGGGGCCGCGCGCCTGTAGGCGAGGCCCTTCTCGTAGAAGCGCAGGAAGAACCACTGGTTCCAGCGGTAGTACGAGGGCTCGCACGTGTAGAAGATGCGGTCCCAGTCGAACGCGAAGCCGAGCCGCTCCATCGACGCGCGGTGCTTCGCGATGTTGTCGTAGGTCCAGGTCTTCGGGTGGATGCCGCGCTTGATGGCGGCGTTCTCCGCGGGCAGGCCGAACGCGTCCCACCCGATGGGGGTCATGACCTCGTGGCCCGTCATGCGCCAGAACCGGGTGATCGCGTCGTGGATCGAGAAGACCTCGACGTGCCCCATGTGCAGGTCGCCCGAGGGGTACGGGAACATCGTGAGCGCGTAGCGGCTGTCGCCGGACGGGAACTCGGGCACCGCATTCGCCTTCGTCTCCCGCCAGACCTTCATCCAGCGGGCCTCGATGGCCTTGAAGTCGTAGTCGCGCTCCATTGGTTGACCCTAGCGGCAACTGCCGAACGGTGACGCGCCGTACTCCGGGAACCGGTCGATCTTCTCGAGCGGGACGCGTGCGACCTTCCGCTTCTGCTGGATCAGCTCGGCCCCCGAGAAGTCGAACGTCGTCCGCTCGACTCGGTAGACCTCGTCGTCGGGAAGCGCGCTCGACACGATGACGCCGCCGTCCGGCGCGCAGTCGATCGCGTCGAGGTGGCCGACGCTCCCGCCGAAGCCGAACATGCCGGGCGCGGCCTGGCCCGGCACCGCGGTGGTCACCTGACGGAGCACGGCCCCGTCGGCGACCACGAGCCCGACGAACTGCGTCGACGCGCCGCCCCCCATGTTCACGACGATCTCGTCACCGGGCTCGCCGTCGACGTCGGCGACCGAGTGGAGCGTCGGCATCGGCAGGCCGAACTCGCCCCGCCACGTCTCGAGCGCGCCGGCAACGGTCGTCTCGTCTCCCTCGGCGGCCACGAACGCCTCGCACCCGACCTGCCCTTCGGGGTCGTAGTAGACCGAGACGGTCTCGGGGGTGCCGTCGCCGTCGACGTCGGCCTCCTCGGGACTGCCGGCGCGGAGCGACGGATCGCCCAGCACGGCCTCCTGGTTGTCGCAGGCGGGCTCGGGGGCCGCGGCCGGGGCCTCGGTCGCGTCGGGCTCGGCGT
>DASQDO010000439.1:0-1631 GCA_035634135.1 Actinomycetota bacterium | reverse complement strand
CACCCTCACGTGGCACGCGGCCATCGCGTGGGCGGGCGTCGCGCCGACCGGCACGAGCCCTGCTGCCGTGACGACGGCGGCGACGAGAGTCTTGAATCTACGCATCGTGCTCCTCCTCTACGGGCAGGTGTTCTTGTAGGTGCTGTGGTCGATGTACGTGACGCGGAGGGTGTAGCAGCTGCTGATCGACGACGAGGCGTGGACGCTCACGACGTCGGCGAGGACTGCGACGGGGCCGGGGCGCTGCTCGCTCACACGGTCGACCGTCTCGCCGTAGCGGACGACGCCGCAAGTGAGGGCGACGTCGATGGCGCCGGCCACATGGGCCTCGCCCGTCACGAGGACCTCCTGGTACCACTCCTTGACGCCCTGCACGAGTGACCGTGCCTGACACGGTCCGACCGCTACTTCGGCACTGGCCCCCGCGGTCACGGGGACGGCACCGGCGATGGCCGCCGCGGCCGCCGTCACAGCGAGGACGCGCTTCAGCTTGCTCATGCGTTCGCCTTTCTCTCGGGCTCTTCTACGGGCAGGTGTCGAAGTACTCGTAGCGCTCGCTGTAGAGGACCGTCGCCTCGTAGCAGATGCTGATCGGGCCGGCCAGGACGGTCGCGGTGCCTGCGACGACCGCGGCCGAGAAGTCGACGTCCTCGCCGACGTTGGCCACGGTCTCGCCGTGGCGGACGACGCCGCACGTCAGCCAGACGTGGGTCGCGCCGACCGGGGCCATCGCTCCCGTCACGTAGACCGTCTGGTACCACTCGTCCGACGAGAACCCAACGTCGGCCCGGCAGTGGGCGACCACGGGGTCCGCCGCGTCGAAGGCGGAGGCGGGCGCGGGAACGGCTAGGGCCACCACCGCCATCACGGTCGCGGCCAGGGCCCTGGATCTTCGTAGCAACGGCAACCTCCTCGGTCGGGGTCGGGCGGTGGTTCCTTCGACCCGCTCCGCTCGTTCCCCTTCCGGCGCGGTTGAGAAATAGTCGTGCTCGTGTGAAGCGATCGGTCAAGGTCACCGGAACGCGGAAAATCCGCGCCTCGCGAAAACCCTCGCCATAGGCTGTGCGTATGGACGAGCAGACTTCCGGGCAAGCCGCCGACCTCTCCGAGCGCGACGTCGCGATCCTCGACTTCGAGCGCTCCTGGTGGAAGCACGCCGGCGTGAAGGAGCAGGCGATCCGCGAGCGCTTCGACATGTCCGCGACGCGCTACTACCAGCTCTTGAACGAGCTCCTCGAGAACCCTGCCGCGCTGGCGCACGACCCGATCCTCGTCAAGCGTCTCAAGAGGCTTCGCACCTACCGGCAGAGGCAGCGCGTCGCCCGCCTTCTCGGAGCGGAGTACTCGCCGGGCAGGAAGTAGGACCCCGCCGTGCCCGGGGGTCGTCACTCCTCGCCCGACCAGCTGCACTTCTACAAGTCCGTCGTCGCGTGGTTCCTGCCGTGGGTTCTCATCGCGGTCGTCGTGGGGACGGCGGTGTGGATCGCGGTCGAGGCCGTCAGCGGCGCGACCGAGAGCTCGGCGCCGGCGGCAGCCTCGACCCCCACGGCCGAGCCTACGGACGAGCCCGAGCCGACGGAGAAGCCCGCCACCGCAGCGCCTGAGAAGACGGCGAAGCCCTCCGCCGAGCC
>DASQDO010000438.1:0-6202 GCA_035634135.1 Actinomycetota bacterium | reverse complement strand
GATGAACGACCTCCCGCTGCTCGAGTCGGTCGGCCACCCGCACGCGGTGAACCCCGAGCCCGAGCTACGCCGGATCGCGCGCGTGCGCGGCTGGCACGTCCACGAGCTGCGCACCCGGCGCCGGGCCCTGCTCATCGGGATCCCGGCGGGGCTCGGGGGCGCGGGCCTCTTCGCCTCGGGGGTGGCCGCCGGTAGCTGGGCGGTGCGCCGGCGAGCGGCGAGGAAACAGCGGGGGCCGGTGGAGAGGCTCGGCCGCAGGTTCAGGATCTGAGTCAGGACGCCTGCGGGTCGCTCCCGCGCCGCGCCGCCTGGCGCTCGACCTCGGCGTTCAGCTCGCCGCCGACGAGGATCGTCAGCGCGCTCAGGTCGAGCCAGAAGATCAGCACGATCACGCTCGCCAGCGAGCCGTAGGTCTTTCCGTAGGTGGCGAACTCCTTGACGTAGAAGCCGAACGCGCCGCTGACGACGAGCCACAGCAGAGCGCCCACCAGCCCGCCGGGCGTCACCCACACCCACTTCGGCGACTCGCGCTTAGGACCGAGGTAGTAGAAGAACGCGAACAGCACGACCACCGCGGGGATCGTCAGCGCCCACCCGACGTACTGGATCGCGCCCTCACCTGCGACGAACGGCGTCGGCACGCCGCCGAGGATCCCTGCTGCGAGCAGCAGCGCGAACGAGACGAGACGCTTGCCTACGAACTTGCGGTCTTCGGGGACGTCGTACGCGACGTTGAGACCGGACTGCAACGCGGCCATGCCCGACGACGCGCTCCACAGAGCGAGGGCGACACCGGTGATGGCCGCGGTGAGCGAACGGCCTTCGTCGGGATCGCGCCCCTGCACCGCGTCGACGACGAGCTGGCCCGTCCCCCCGGGCAGCGTGTCGCGCACGGTGTCGACGAACGCCGCCGTGCTCACGTTGGCCAGGTCCATGATGCCGATCACCGCGATCATGGCCGGGAACAACGCGAGGAAGAAGTAGTAGGCCATGCCGGCGGCCGCAAGCGTCACGCGGTCGTCCTTGATCTCCTTCAGCGTTCGCTTGGCCGTGACCTTCCAGTCGGCGGGCTCGAGCTGGACGGGTGTCTCCGGCGCCGTGCTCGCCTGGCCCGACGGCGTCGCGGGGGCCGCGGAAGGCCGGTCCGCGGCCGGGCGGTCCGGGGGCGGAGGGTCGGGCGGGAGGCCGCGCTTGGCCTTCATCCGCTTGAAGACGAGGAAGAGCGCGGCGAGGCGCGAGAGCAGGTTCACGGGCGCCTACATACCCAGGCGACCGCGTCCTAGACGGCGCCCGACCGGCCCGACAGTGCACCTACGTACACGGCCGCCATCACCAGCGCCCCGCCGCCGAGCAGCTCGGCCGTGACCGGCTCGTCCTTCACCACGGCCCCGAGCGTTATCGCGACGACCGGCATCAGCGTCAGCGCGTAGACCGTCGCCGAGGCCGTCCATCTCTTGATCACGAAGACGAACAGCGCGAACAGCCCGATCGAGCCGGGGATCACCAGCCACACGACCGCGCCCCAGGTCGCGGCGCTCTGCGGGAGCTCCCAGGCTTCGCCGAAGACCAGCGAAGCGACGATCAGCAGCAGCGCGCCGGCGACCATCCCCACCGCGTTCGTCGTTATCGGATGCGCGCGCGGGAAGCCCTTCACCAGCACGCTCGACTCCGCGACGGCGACGACGCCGAGCAGCGCCGCGACCAGATACGACGGGCGGAGGTCGCCGCCGATGGACTCGGCCGAGATCACGGCGAGGCCCCCCACCGCGAGCAGCCCGCCGGCGACGCCCCGGGGCGTGAACCGCTCCTGTCCGTGGAGGACGGCGAGGACGAGCGTGACCAGTGGGGTCGCGGCCATGAACACCGCGGCCGTTCCCGCCGTCAGCCCCTGCAGCGCGTAGTACAGGAGGCCGTACGAGACGCCGAACCCGAGGAGTCCGTAGAGGGCCGGGCCGGCGAGGTCGGGCCCCCGCGGCACCGCGAGACGCTGCACGCGCATCAACACGACGAGCAACAGGGCCGCAGCGGAGAAGCGGAGGCCGGCACCGAACAGCGGCTCGAGCTCGTCGTTGCTGAGCTTCACCGCGATGAAGTTCGACCCGCCGATCGCGACCGCGCCGGCGAACGCCCCCAGCGTCACGCGGTCGGGGGCCCCGCCGGTCATCGCAGCGGGCGCATCTCCGCGTCCAGCTTCGCGCCCAGCTCCACGGTCACCGCCACCACCTTCTCGAGCTGCTCCGCCTCCGTCCGGAAGTTCACGATGCAGCATCGCAGGACGAAGCGATCGTGCAGGACGGCGTTCGAGAAGTACACGCGCCCGTCGGACTGCACCGCAGCCATGAGCCGCTCGTTGAGCATGTCGAGGTACTCGTCGTCGGCGTCGTAGCCGCGCGGGACGTACCGGAAGCAGCAGATCGAGAGCTCGACCGGGGCCATGAGCTCCAGCTCGTCGTGCTCCTCGACCAGCTCCGCGAGGTACCGAGCGAGCGCGACGTCGTGTGCGATCCGCTCCGAGTACGCGCGTCGCCCGTACGCGAGCAGCGACACCATGACCTTCAGCGCCCAGAAGCTGCGCGACAGCTGCGGCCCCATCATCCCGAAGTCGATCCCGCGGCCGGTGAGCTCCTTGGCCTCGTGGACGTAGGTCGCGTGCGCCGCGAACGAGTCCGACAGCCATTGCAGGTCGCGCACGAGCACGACGCCGCCGGACTGCGGCGTGTAGAGCCACTTGTGCGGGTCGAACGCGATCGAGTGCGCACGTTCGATGCCCTCGAACAACGGCCGGAGCTCGTCGGAGAAGGCGGCCGGGCCCCCGTAGGCCGCGTCGACGTGCATCCACAGCCCCTCGGCCTCGCACAGGTCGGCGATCTCGGCGAGCGGGTCGACCGCGCCGGTACCGACCGTCCCAGCAGTCGCGACGACGGCGAACGGAGTGAACCCGTCAGCGCGGTCGCGGCGGATCGCCTCTCTCAGCTCGGCCATGTCGACCTTGTAGCGGTCGTCGAACGGGATCCGGCGCACGGCAGCCGAGCCGAGACCGAGCATGTCCGCGGCCCGCGTCGTCGCGAAGTGGACCTCGCCGCTCGTGTACGCGGTGAGGCGCGCACCGCCGATCCCGTCGACACGGACGTCGAGCCCGAGCGCGCGGTCGCGCGCCACCTTCAGCCCGACGAAGTTCGCCATCGACCCTCCGGACGTCACGAGCCCGCCGGCGCCCTCGGGCATACCGAAGGCGCGTGCGAACCACGACGTCAGGTGCAGCTCCATCTCGGTCGCGCCGGGGCCGAGCCGCCATCCGCCCACGTTCTGGTTGATCGCCCCGGCCACTAGGTCGGCGACCGCACCGTGGGGGGTCCCGGCCCCCACGACGTACGCGAGGAACGCGGGATGTCCCGGGTACATCGCGGTCTCGAACACGACGTCGCGCAGGTAGGCGAACAGCTCGTCGTCGCCGAGCCCCTCCTCCGGGATCGGCCGCGCGACGAGGGCCCTCACCTCCTCGATCGTGCGCCTGCGGTCGACAGGGAGCGACGGGAGACGTTCGTAGAACTCGTGGACCAGGTCTCCGGCGCGGTCGATCAGCGCGCGGACGTGCTTCGGGTCGACGTCGAGGGCGGGCATCGCTTCCGGTCGTGTCGGCATCCGGCAATCACACCACGAGGTCGCCTTGCTGGAGATCGCTCTTGACATATTCCTATATCGGCATATGATCCGTCCCATGGCAAGAGCAGCGACCACGACTGACGCCTTCAACGCAGTGGCGGAGCCCCGGCGGCGGCAGATCCTCGACGCCCTCGCCGGTGGCGAGCGGTCGGTGAACGACCTCGTCGCCGCCCTCGGCATCGCGCAGCCGCAGGTCTCGAAGCACCTCAAGGTGCTGCGCGAGGTCGGGCTCGTCGCCGTGCGAGAGGAGGGCCGCCGCCGGATGTACCGGCTCGAGGGCCGACCGCTCAAGCCGATCCACGACTGGATCAAGAACTACGAGCGCATGTGGAACGAACGCTTCGACCGGTTGGACCAGGTGTTGGAAGAGATGCAGGAACAGGAGGAGCGACATGGTGGCAGCAACTAGTAGTGGCAGTGCGAAGCTCACGCTTCCGGCCGACGACCAGATCCTGATCACCCGGGAGTTCGCGGCCCCCCGCGACCTCGTGTGGAAGGCATGCACGACGCCCGAGCTCGTCCGCAAGTGGTGGGGCGCGGAGATGGGCGAGGTCACGGTCGCCGAGATCGACTTCCGTGTCGGAGGCACGTGGCGCTACGTGATGGTCGCGACCGGGGGCTTCGAGGTCGCGTTCCACGGCGAGTACCGCGAGATCGTCCCGGTCGAGCGGATCGTCTCGACCGAGGTGTACGAGGGGGCCCCGGACGCGGACGAGAACGGCACCGTGAACACGGTCACCTACGAGGAGATCGACGGCGGGACGAAGATGACGGTCCTCGTCCAGTGCCCGAGCCCCGAGGTCCGCGACGCGATCATCGAGTCCGGCATGGAGGGCGGGATGCAGAAGTCGTACGACGCCCTCGAGCGGGTCGCGCAGTCGCTCGCCTAGCGAGATCTCGGTCCAGTCGAACAGGCCCCGGGTCAGCCCGGGGCCTGTTCGCGGTGTAGGAACACGCGCATGGAGAAGCGATAGGGGGCCGAGAGACGGTCGAACGGGCTTCGGCTACGCCTGACGTTCCCGCGCCGGTCGGGCTTCGACGCCATCGCGTAGCTCGAGGATCAGAGCGACCGAATCCGGCATCGGTCGTCCGCTCCGAGTTGTGCCCCAGCCCGGGGGCCGAACAGCGGGACCGCCGTCCTCCACCGATGCGGCCGGATCGATCTCGTCGGCCAAAGCCCTCTTCCCAGGTCCCTCCGCGTCGGCTGTCACTCCTTCCACGAGCGTAATCATCGTCCATCCTCGACGTAGCGGGGAAGACCCCGCCCGGAGAACGCGTTGCACGAGGCGAGAGGGTCGTCTAGCAACGGAGCGGGCTCATGAAGGTCGAGGTCTGGGCGGACGTCGTCTGTCCCTGGTGCTACATCGGCAAGGTCAGGTTCGAGCGCGCGCTCGCCTCCTTCCCCGGGCGCGACGACGTCGAGGTCGTCTACCGCGCCTTCGAGCTCGACCCCACGATCCCGCGCGGCGAGACGCGTGACGTCGTCACCGAGCTCGCGTCGAAGAAGGGCCTGAGCCCCGAGCAGGTCCGCCGCATGATGTCCGGCGTCGAGGAGCTCGCCGCCGCAGAGGGGCTCGAGTACCACCTCGCCGAGGCCCCCGCCGGCAACACCGTCGACGCCCACCGGCTCGTGCACCTCGCCGCCGACCGCGGGCGTGCCGGCGAGATGGTCGAGCGGCTGTACCGGGCCCACTTCACCGAGCTCCGTTCGATCTTCGACCTCGGCTCCCTCGCGACGCTGGCAGGCGAGGCGGGACTGGACGAGTACGAAGCGCGCCGCGTCCTGGAAAAGGACGACTACCTCGACAGAGTCCGCGGCGACGAGGCGGTAGCCCGGTCGCTCGGGATCGGCGGCGTCCCGTTCTTCGTGATCGACGGGCGCTTCGGGGTCTCGGGCGCGCAGCCGGCCGAGGTCTTCGAGCAGGCCCTCGAAAGGGCGTCGAACCGCGAGCCGTCGGCTAGGTGACCGCGTAGCGCAGGTAGGCGAAGCCGTTGCCGAAGCGGCGGTCGTCGAGTAGCTCGAGGCGCGCACGCCACCCGGCCGGGAGCACGGGGTTGCCTCCCCCGAGGGTGACGGGTGCGAGGAGCAGCGCGACCTCCTCGACGAGCCCCGCAGCAAGTGCCTGCGCGGCGAGATTCGGCCCGCTCACCGACAGGTCCGCCGTCGCCGAGGCCTTGAGCTCCGCGACGCGGCCCGGGTCAAAGGATCGCTCCAAGGTCGTCCTCGTGCTCGAGACGTCCGCCAGCGTCGCCGAATACACGATCTTGTCGGCGGCCTGCCAGACCCGCGCGTAGTCGAGCTCGACCTCCGGCGAATCCGCGGTCGGGGTCTCCCAATAGACCATCACCTCGTACATGCGGCGGCCGTAGAGATACGTGCCGACGCGCCGTTCGAGGTCGTTGACGAACGCATGTACCTCCGCGTCGGGAGCGAGCCGGTCGAAGCGGCCCTCTTCGTCGGCGACGTATCCGTCGAGCGAGCAGATCGCGGTGTAGAGGAGCTTGCCGCTCAACTCTCTCCGACCCGCGAGTCGATCCT
>DASQDO010000437.1:0-4655 GCA_035634135.1 Actinomycetota bacterium | reverse complement strand
TCTCGAGCCGGCCGACGATCGCGTTCGCCACGTAGTTCGGCGGGATCGTCGTCGTCAACTGACGCGGGTCCTCGCCGCGCTCCTCGATAGTGCCCGAGACGCTGGTCTCGGAGACGCTGGCCTCGGCGATCTTCCCGTCCTCGGCGAGCTCGAACAGCCGCGTGAACGAGATCTCCTCGGTCTGGGGGCCGAAGACGCTCTGGAAGAGCATGACGAGCACGAGCCCGCCGACGATCCAGGCGACGGTCATCCACCGCTGCTGGTCCGGGCCGCCCTGCTGGCCGGAGCCGCGCGGGGGCACGGGCTTGGAGCCGCCGGTGCCGCGCTCGGAGAGCCGTGTGCGCCGCATGCGGTCGCGCGCCTTGTCCATCACCGGGCGAGCCTATAGGCGAGGGTCCCTAGGCCGTTCTGCCCCCGGCCCGCGTTCGCCGCTCCCAGAAACCCGCGCCGGCCCAGCGCCGCTCCGCCGAATAGACGAGGTGACGCTCGGCGGCATAGCGCTCGAAGTCCGCCCGGACGCGCTCTTCGTAGAGCAGCTGGGCAGCGGAGTCACCCTCGAGCGCGGCGTGCACCGCAGCGGCCGCGAGCGCCCCCTGCCCGAGCGCCTTGTGGATGCCCGCTCCCGAGACGGGGTCGTAGCTGGCGGCGCTGTCCCCCACGGCCACCCAACCGGGCCCCGCGACCGGGCCGCGCAACCCCGAGCGGACCGGGAGCACGCGTTCGTCGACGACCTCGGCGCCGGCCATCCGAGCTCGGGTCAGGGGCGCGCCGTCGAGCTCCCCCGGCGGCGAGATGCCGCGGCGGTGCTCGACCCCGTCGGTGAAGAACATCGCCACGGTCCGGCTCGCCCCCACGGGGGCCGAATACCACCAGCCGCGCGGCGTGGTCTCGACGTACGTCCGGAGATCCGAGGGCCGCGCGCGCCGGTGACGGAGGAGGGCCGTCACGGCGAGGAGCTTGTCGGCGTACGCGGTCCGCCGGCGCGGGATCACGTGACCGAGACGACCGGCAGCGTCGACCACTACCCGCGCCGTGGCCGGCCCCCGGCTCGTCGTCAGCCGCCACGCGCCGCCGACGACGGCGACGTCCGTCACCGTGACACCCGTCGACAACGACGCCCCCGCGTCCTCGGCCGCGCGCGCGAGCGCACGGTCGAAGCCCGACCGATCGACGTGCAGGCCCGCGCCGTGGACGTTCCGCACGAAGTCGGTCTCGACGGGATCGCCGCCCCACGAGGACACCGTTCCCGGCGACTCGGCCGCCTCGACGTGCGCGAGCTCCTCGCGAAGGCCGAGCGCGTCCAGGAGCGGCATCGTCTCCGGTGGAAGCGTCTCGCCGTAGCGCGGCTCGGAGTAGCGCGACCTCTCGAACACCGCGACGCGCCGGCCCCACGACGCGAGGCAGCGCGCGGCGACGGCTCCGGCGGGGCCGCCGCCGACGACGGCGACGTCGACCTCCACTACGTCACGGACGCGGGGACCGGGGCTCTACGAGCGGGATGCCGTTCGCGTTGCGCCTGAGCGTGGCAGAAGCTTGATACACGACCTTGCGCGCGTCCTGCAGGCTCCCGACCGGCTCGTGCGCCTCGAGTGTGTGCCACGCGGTGAACGACAGGTTCTCGCCGAACTCCTCCTGTCCCGGCGCGTCGACGTCCTGCTGCGGCAGCTCGATCGTGGCGACGTGCACCGGCCTCGACGCCGACTCGTCCCACCGGACGGTCGCGTCGTCCAGCGGCATCGACTCGGCGTCCTTCTGGAACTGGACGAGGAACCGGAACTTCACCGGGCCCGCGAGCAGCCGCGCCTTGAGGTCGTCCGCCAGGTAGTCCTGCGACGGCGACGCCGGAGGTGGCGGAGGAGGGCCGTCGAGGACGGGCTCGAGCTTGTACTTCACGAAGCGGTCCGGCCCGAACTTCGACGGTAAGACGCTCCAGTAGTCGATCGACGTGACGCTGCCGACCTTCTGCGACATGTCGTTCAGGATCCGAGCGGTCTTCGGGTGCGCCTTCAGGTAGGAGGGATAGTCGTGCTCCTGCACGCCCGCGTAGGTGAACTCGCACATCGCGTGTGCGTCCGGCACGAAGAACACGTCGAAGTTCTGGAAGACGAAGTCCTGCGTGAGCGCGTCCGGCTCGAGCAGCTTCTCGCCGGGGACGTCGAAGAGCTTGACGCCCATCCCGAGCGTCGTCCCGGTGTCGGCGTTGCCGGGGACGGTGTCGCTGGAGGAGCGCACCCACATCGGATAGCGGTCTCCGGCGAAGACGCCGACGCGGAGGTCTTCCGGGAGGTCCGGCTGCACCACGAACTCGCCGTAGGCGCAGCCGTGCTGCTTCAGGAAGACCGCGCGTCGCACGGGGCACTGCCCCGCGAGCATCCGCGTCTTCTGCGTGACGTCGACGAACAGGTACTTCAGGCACGCGATCGGATCGGTCGCGCAGTCGCAGCTCGTGGCCTCGGTTGCCTGGCGCAGCAGCATCTGCCTTCTCCTCTCAGATCCGGCGGCCGGGGAAGCCGTAGCGCGCCTGGCGGAACTCCTCCGAGACCCGCTCGGTCCCTCGTGCCTCTTCGGCGGCGGCGCGAACGCGCGGGTGCATGTCGATCGTCATCCCGGTCTCGACGTACATCACCGGCGGGAACGGGCCGTCGCCGGGGGCCTCGCGTCGTTCGACGACGCCGAGCTTCCCGAAGTCCGAGATCATCTTCGTGATCTGATGGATGTACGGAGCGTTCAGGTCGAGGCCGCGCAGCCACGACAGCCTCGTGTTGAACGCCTCCTCCCGGTTCTCCATCGGCTGGTCCGGGTCGACGACGATCGCGTAGCTGTCCTCGGTCAGCACCTCGTTCGGCACGCGCGAGGGCCAGAACGTCGGCAGGTACGGGTCGGTCGGGAACGGCGGTCTGGGGTAGCCGGACCTGCAGCTCGCGGTGTCCGTCTGCCACGGCACCGCCATCCACCTCGTCACGTCGCCGGGCCCGCTCTGCGACAGCGGGCCGTCGTCGGCAAGTGCGACGTCCGGGGAGAGGTAGTCGCCGTAGTCGGGGCGCGGCGTGCCCGGGGGCCTCTCCTTGAGCCGGAACGGCGCGCGGTACATGGCGATCTGCCGCATCGGCCACGTCATCTCGCAGCCCGGGTGGAACGGCCCCCCCATGCACCAGTGGAGCGCGGCGCGGTCGAGCATGGCGGGGCGCTCGGCGGGATCGACGTCGTCGAGCGTCTCCGGCCGCGGGGCGTCCGGGTCGTAGTCGGCGACGAACGAGCCGTTCATCCAGCTGTTCAGGTATCCGTACAAAGTCTTCGTGATCGTGAAGCCGGCCTTGGCGCTGTTGTCGTAGTTCCCGAACGCGTCCCCGTACATCGGCGGCCACTGCACGTCGTTGGGCACCGCGTTGCCGGGCTGTCTGAACATGTAGAAGATCGACCTGCGTAGCTCCTGGTGCGTGACGTCCGGCGACGCGAGCTTGCGAAGGATCTCCGGCCGCGTGAACTCGTTCGGCGCGCCCCACCCGAACTGGGCGAGGAACCCGGCGTTCACCCACTGCGAGTCGGGGAACTGCTCGAGCAGCGGCAGGATGTCGGCCGTGAAGGACGGCTCTTTCCGGGGCGGCACCATCATGGGCGTGACCGCGTCGACCATGACGTCGTACATCGTCTGCGGCGTGACGATCCCGGGACCGTAGTTCGGCGGTGCGACGACGACCCACGCCGGGTCGACGGGAACCTCCTCGCCGCCGATCGTCACGGTCGCGTGCACCGGCCCGTCGGACACGTCGTCGTGCCAGCCGGAGTTGTTCGAGAACGTCGTGAGCGTGTTGCCTGGGATGGGCGTGGTGGAGACACCGTGTCCCCCGAGGAACAGCAGGCGGCCGGCGTCGTCGGTCCTCAGCTCTCCCAGCGACACCGGCGTGCCGAGGAACGAGCCCCCGTCGAGCGGCGCCGGACCCTGGCCGGTTCCCGCGATCGTCTTCGGACCGGGGTCGATCACGAGCTCGCCGCGGCCGCCCGCGCCCATCCACGAGTTCCGCCGGGGTACCTCGAGGGCCGCGGCCTCCGCCAGGTCGAGCGCGACGACGAAGTCGTACCAGGCCGCCTTGGTGTTCGCGACGTGGACCTCCCACACGATCTCGGCGTCCGCGGAGGTGATCTCGCCGACGAGCTCGCCGTCGGAGTCGTAGCCGTAGATGCGGAAGCGAGCCGCCTGGCGCTTGAGCCGGCCCTCGGCGTCCTTGTAGGAGTCCTCCTCGCGCGGGCGCAGGACCTCGGGGCCGACGAAGAACGCGTCAGGGCTGTCGCCCACGCGTGCGATGCCGATGGCCGGATGGATACGAGCACTGGAGATGCGCCCCACTTTGCCCCCTAGCGTCACTCGGTTGACGCCGCTATGTAACAGGAGCCCCATCGCTGTTACAAGGGGGGTGCGCTCCCCCGATCCGGTAGACCTCTAGGGGGCCGGGACGAAGGACTCTTTTATCGCCTCGAAGAGGGCTTGGGACTCTTCCCAGTCTTCGGCCGGGGTCTGGAAGTTCAGCGCGTAGCCGTTGGTGTCGGTGACTATGCCGATGTTGATCGCGTGCACGCCGGAGTAGGTGTACTCCCACTCGGCCGCCGGGAAGCCCTGGAACGTGACCGGGCCGATGCGGATCTCCTCGTAGTCCGAG
>DASQDO010000436.1:0-3038 GCA_035634135.1 Actinomycetota bacterium | reverse complement strand
GCGTTGCACACTGCCGCGGCGACCAACTGGTACACGCCCGGACGACCGCCGCCCCCGTAGTAGTCGCACCTGGTCACCTCGGGGCCGGGGACCGTGACGGTCTCGCACGTCGTGCCCCCCGTGTAGACGCAGACGCTGGTGACCTCGCCTCCCGTCGGCTCGACGCACAGCACGAACGTCCCTTCCTCGCCGAAGCAGGCCTCCTCCGCGGCCGCCGCCGGCGCCACCGCCAGCGAGCCCACGGCCATGGCCGCCACCACGAACAGACGCAACCGCTTCATCTCGTCCCCTTTCGCCAGATCCCGAACAAGACGGCGCTAGACGATCACGTCGCAGGCGGCCGCGATCACGTGCGCCACGACGGCCTTCGGGTCGCCGGTGGGCGGCCCATCACAACGCGTGATCACCGGCCCCGGAACCGAGACCGGGGTGCACTCTTCCCCGCCCGTGTAGACACACGTGTCGTAGATCGTCTGTCCCAGAGGGTCGACGCACACCACGAGCGTCCCCTCGGCCCCCACGCAGTTCTCGTCCGCCGACGCCGCCGGCGCCACCGCCATCAACCCGGCCGTCAGCGCGGCCGCGGCAAGTAGACGCGTCCCCTTCATCCCGCTTCCTTTCGTCGCCCGATAGGAGGAGGGAATGGTGCAAAACGCTCGGACTGCTGTCAAATCGGGCGCCCCGACCTCGCTCTGGTATGAATCCGCCTGCCCAGGTTGGTGCGAGCGAGAGGGGTGGATCACATGGCAACGTCGCCGGCTACGCGCGCGCGGGGTCTCGAGGGCTACTTCAGGATCACCGAGCGGGGCTCGACCGTTCGCACCGAGGTGGTCGCCGGCCTCACGACGTTCATGACCATGGCCTACATCCTGTTCCTGAACCCCATCATCCTCGGGGGCCCGGACCGCAACGGCGACACGCTCGCCCCGACCGCCGTGCTCACCGTGACCGCCCTCGCCGCAGGGATCACGACGATCGCCATGGGGGCTTACGCGAACTATCCGTTCGCGATCGCCACGGGGCTCGGACTCAACGCCGTCGTCGCCTTCCAGCTCGTCGGCGGCAACCAGCTGACGTGGCCCGAGGCCATGGGCGTCGTGGTGATGGAGGGGATCATCATCCTGATCCTCGTCCTCACGAAGTTCCGCCAGGCCGTGATGGAGGCGGTGCCGATGCCGCTCAAGCAGGCGATCGCAGTCGGCATCGGGTTGTTCATCACGATCATCGGGTTCGTCGACGCCGGATTCGTCAGGGCGACGGGGATCGCCGTCCCTCCGTTGCAGCTGGGGACGGGAGGAGAGCTCCAAGGGTGGCCCGTCACGGTCTTCGTCGTCGGCCTCCTGATCACGATCTTTCTGTTCATACGCAACGTGCGCGGAGCGTTGCTGATCGGGATCCTCAGCACGACGATCGTGGCCGTGCTGGTCAACGAGCTGTTCCTCGACGGCGAGGGGTTCGCGGGCAAGGCGGTGCTCGGCAACCCGATCGACTTCCCGTCGGGCAGCGACTTCGCCCTCATCGGGGACTTCTCGTTCGGCTTCTTCGCCGAGATGGGGCTCATAGCGGCCGTGCTCGCGATCTTCACGATCATGCTGTCGGACTTCTTCGACACGATGGGGACCGCGGTCGGCCTCGGCCGCGAGGCGGGGCTGCTCGACGAGGAGGGCCGGCTCCCCGACGTCGACAAGGTCCTCGTCGTGGACTCGGCGGCAGCCGCGATCGGCGGCGCCTTCTCGGCGTCGTCGAACACGACCTACATCGAGAGCGCCTCGGGCATCGCGGAGGGGGGCCGGACCGGCCTCACCGCAGTCGTCGTCGGAGGGCTGTTCCTGCTGTCGATCCTGTTCTCGCCGCTCGCCGAGATCATCCCGCTCGAAGCGGCGGCCCCGGCCCTCGTGGTCGTCGGCTTCTTGATGATGACCGCGGTGAGGGACATCCCCTGGGACGATGTCGACGTCGCGCTCCCGGCGTTTTTGACGATCGTGCTGATGCCGTTCACCTACTCGATCACGAACGGGATCGGCGCGGGGTTCATCTCGTACGTGTTCGTCAAGCTGGCGCGGGGGCGAGGCAACGAAGTGGCGCCGATGATGTGGGTCGCCGCCGGCGCGTTCGTCGTCTACTTCGCCATCTTCTACGTGCGCGACTTCCTCACCTAGCATTACCCGGTGGAGACACCCCGGCCCCGTGTGCTCGTCGTCGCGCTCGGCGGCAACGCGTTGCAGCGGCCGGAGGACGACGACTCCGTGGCGGGAGACTTCACCCGCACCGCAGAGACGGCGCGCCATCTCCGGCCCCTGATCGCGTCGGGGGAGTGGCGCGTGGTCGTCACGCACGGGAACGGCCCCCAGGTCGGCAACCACCTGCTGCGCAGCGAGCTCGGCCACGTCCACGGAGACACGCCGTTGCTGCCGCTCGACGTCTGCGTCGCCGACACGCAGGGGGGCATGGGCTACATGATCCAGCAGTGCCTGGCGAACGAGCTCGCGTCGGCGGACGTCCCTGCCGTCGTGACGTCCTTGGTCACGCAGGTGCTCGTGGACGGCGACGACCCCGCTTTCGAGACGCCGTCGAAGCCGGTGGGCGAGACCGTCCCCCCCGATCGGGTCGCCGTCCTGGAGGAGCGCGGCTGGACGCTCGTCGAAGACCGTCGCCGCGCGGGGTGGCGCCGAGTCGTCGCGTCCCCCGACCCGGTCGAGAGCGTCGAAGCCGAGGCCGTCCGCACCTTGGTCGACGCGGGCGTGACCGTCGTCGCCGGAGGGGGCGGTGGCGTCCCGGTCGTCCAGCGAGCGGACGGATCCCTCGAAGGGGTCGCCGCCGTGGTCGACAAGGACCTGGCGTCGGCGTTGCTGGCCGCGGACCTCCGCGCTGCGGGTCTCGTGATCCTCACCGACGTCGCGCAGGTCGCGCTCGGCTTCGGCACGCCGGAAGAGAAGCCGGTCGACCGCATGAGCGTGCGCGACGCTCGCCGCTACCTCGAAGCCGGCGAGTTCCCGGCCGGAAGCATGGGGCCGAAGGTCGAGGCGATCTGCCGGTTC
>DASQDO010000435.1:0-1722 GCA_035634135.1 Actinomycetota bacterium | reverse complement strand
GCGTGCGTCGAGCACGACCTGCGCCCGCAGCTCGCCGAGCACGGCATCCGAATCGCGTCGATGGACGATCTCTCCGAGGACGAACGCGACGAGCTCGCCGACCGCTTCCGCCGCCAGATCTTCCCGGTGCTCACCCCGCTGGCCGTCGGGCTGGGGCGGCCGTTCCCCTACATCTCCAACCTCTCGCTGTCGCTCGGGGTGATGGTCCACGACCCGATCGGCGGGCAGGAGACCTTCGCGCGCGTGAAGGTGCCCAAGGAGATGCTGACGCGGTTCATGTCGGTCGGCTCGGGCCACTCGACGTTCGTCCCGCTCGAGGATCTCATCGCCCGCCACCTCGACCAGCTGTTCCCCGGGATGGAGATCCGCTACTACGCGATGTTCCGCGTCACGCGCGACGCCGACTTCACCGTCTCCGACGAGGCCGACGACCTCCTGCGCGCGGTCGACGACGAGCTGCGCCGCCGGCGGTTCGGCGAGGTCGTGCGCGTCGAGGTCGACTCGGGGATGAGCGCCCGGATGCGCGAGGGGCTGGTCGAGGCGCTCGGCGCCGAGCCGCAGGACGTCTTCACGTTCGACGGGCTGCTCGACCTCAACGACCTGATGGCGATCCTCAAGGTCCCCGGGCACTCGGGCCTGCGCGACAAGCCGTGGTCGCCGATCACGCAGCCGCGGCTGCACGCGCCCGACGAGGACGAGCCCGCCGACGTGATGGCCGAGATGCGCCGCGGCGACATCCTCGTCCACCACCCGTACGACTCGTTCGCGAGCTCGGTCGAGCGGCTGGTCGAGCGGGCGGTGGTCGACCCCGACGTCCTGGCGATCAAGCAGACCGTGTACCGCACGAGCGACGACTCGCCGCTGGTGCCCGCGCTGATCCGCGCCTCCGAGCGCGGCAAGCAGGCGGTCGTCCTGGTCGAGCTCAAGGCGCGCTTCGACGAGCGGGCCAACATGCAGTGGGCGCGCGCGCTCGAGCAGGGCGGCGTCCACGTCGTCTACGGGCACCCGTCGCTCAAGACCCACGCCAAGTGCGTGCTGATCATCCGCCGCGAGGGCGACGGCGTCCGCCACTACGTCCACATCGGGACCGGCAACTACCACTCGAAGACCGCGCGGCTGTATACGGACTTCGGGCTGCTCACCTGCGACGAGCTGATCGGCCAGGACGTCGCTGACATGTTCAACTTCCTGACCGGCTTCGGCCGTCCGCGGCGCTACCGGCGGGTGCTGGTGGCCCCCAACCACCTGCGCGAGGGGATCATCGACGAGATCGAGCGCACGGTGGCCGCGCACGAGGAGGGCCGCAGCGCGCGGATCGCGCTGAAGATGAACTCGCTGGTCGACGGCCGCTGCATCCGCGCGCTGTACCGCGCCTCCCAGGCCGGCGTCCAGGTCGACCTCAACATCCGCGGGATCTGCTGCCTGCGCCCCGGCGTGCCCGGCGTGTCGGACAACATCCGCGTGACCTCGATCGTCGGGCGCTTCCTCGAGCACTCCCGGATCTTCGCCTTCGAGCGCGAGGACGACTGCACGGTCTACATCGGCTCGGCCGACCTGAGGCCGCGCAACCTCGACACCCGCGTCGAGCTCGTCGTCCCCGTGCTCGAGGACAGCCTGCGCGGCGAGCTGCTCGACACGCTCGAGCGCTGCATGGCCGACGACACGAACGCGTGGACGCTCGGCGAGGACGGCGCCTGGACCCGCCGCGCGCCGGGGCCGGAG
>DASQDO010000434.1:0-2426 GCA_035634135.1 Actinomycetota bacterium | reverse complement strand
CCCTGCCCTGGGGTCTTTGGCCCCTGGCGCTCGCGTACGTCGCGGTCCCGTTGGCGACTGGGACCTTGATCGGCCGCGGAACCCTGGAGGGCCAGGCGTGGGCCGCGGCGTTCACCGGACCGAATCCTGCTCCCCGAGCTTGGGACCACTTCTTCTCCAGCCGCCCGGACGGATGGGTGCGTCTCCGGCTGAAGCGTGGGGTTTGGATCGGGGGGATCTACGGTCCGCCCGATGTCGGCCTCCCCTCCTACGCCAGTGGCTATCCGGAAGCCCAAGACCTCTTCCTCGCGGAGACGGTCGAGGTCGACCCCGAGACGGGAGCCTTCATTCTCGCCGCCGGGGAACCTATTCTTAGAGGGGTGAGCCTTTTGATCAGGTGGGATGAAGTGGAGATGTTGGAGTTCGGCGATTCCGGATCGGCGGCCTGATGAGCCGAGACATGCGCGCGAGGCCCGTCTCGAAGGGCGGATACACGTCAGGGCTGACGCCGCCGCACAAGCTTGGGCCCCCACCGGCTTCCGTGGGCGCAGGCACGATACGCGCGGGGGACGATATCCGGCGGGCCACAGCTCGAATATTGCTAGAGGAACTCATCGAGGACGTCGGCCACGAAAAGGGGGAGAAGAAACCGACGTCCGGGCCGCACGACTCGATGACCGCTGCCGAGGAGCCTCGGCAATCGCGTTCACTGCGAAGCATCCTTGCGCCTCAGCAGGTCGAGGCTCTGACACTGGTGCTAACTGGCCGCTCAGGGCCCGAAGTCGCTACTGCGATGGGGTTGCCCGCGGCCAAGGTCGTCGCGCTCTTGAGCGACGCCTTCAACGCACTGCTCAGGGAGGTCTCGCCTGAGGTGGAAGGGGGCACGGACGCGTCCCCTCGGACAGCGGCTGAGGCCCCCGCCGCTGAAACTGCCTAGCCGGGGTTCACCCAGATCGTCACCGTGTCGCCTTCCTGAAGCTCGGCCCCCCCGCCCGGCGCCTGCTTCCACACCCGGCCCGCGTTCTTCTTGGCCTGGCCGCGGCTCGACTCGCTCTCGACGACCACGTTCACGTCGAACCCTGCCGAACGGATCCGGCTCTCGGCCTCGCCCCGCGTCATCCCCAGCACGCCCGGGACCGTCGCCGCGTCCTCGACGTCCTCCGACGCGATGTAGAGCGTGACCGTCGATCCCGCCGGGACGCGTGAGCCGCCCGACGGGCTCTGGTCGACGACCGTCCCCGGCGGATAGCTCCCCAGCGGCACGGCCTCCGTCGCGACCACGAAGCCCTCACCCTCGAGGATCCTGATCGCTTCGCCGCGCGGGAACCCGATGAGGTTCTCGACGAGCTTGCGGTCGCCCGGCTCGCGGCACGACTCCTCGGGCTCGGTCCCGCTCGCGAACACGCCGGTCCCGACGTACTCGGCGGGCGTGAACTTGTCGGCGAGGCAGCCGTTGCGCGTGTCGATCGTCACACGCACGATGCCCGCGGCCGGCACGTCGAAGGCCTCGACCGGATACCCGGAGAGCGCGCGCAGCATGAACGAGGTCCAGATGTCCGTCGGCCACGACCCGCCCGTAACCGTGATGCGAGTCGGCAGACACTCGGGGATGCCTCCGATGCCGGCCGTGCTCCCGAGACAGGACGTCTTCATCTCGATCTGTCCCTGCGGGTACCCGACCCAGACGGCGGCGACGAGGTTCGGCGTGTATCCGACGAACCACGCGTCGCGGTATTCCTGAGCCGTGCCGGTCTTGCCCGCCGCAGGCCGGCCGATCGCCAACGCGTGCGTGCCCGTCCCGCGCTTCACGACCTCCTCGAGCGCCGACGTCGTCAGGTAGGCGGCCCCCGGGTCGAGCACGCCGTCGACGATCTCGGTTTCGTCGCGGTAGATGACCTTCTTCTTCTCCTCGTTGCTCACGTCGACGATCTTCGTCACCGCGACCGGCGGGTGGTGGTCGCCGTTGTTCGCCAGCGTCCCGTAAGACGCCGCCATCCCCAGCGGGTTGACCTCGTTCGTGCCGAGCACCGCCGAGAAGTAAGGCATCAGCGGGGTCCGGATGCCCATCCGCTGCGCGATGTCGACGACCGGGTCCGCCCCGATCTCGTCGACGAGCTGCGCGTACACGACGTTGACGGAGTTGACCGTAGCCTCGAGCAGCGTGATCTCGCCGAACTGGCCGCCTTCGTAGTTCTGCACCGTGTAGTCCCCGCCGTTGTCGGCGCCGGGGACGACGAACGGGCCGCTGCCGTCGTAGCGCTTCGAGAGCGGGACGCCGTCTTCGATCGCCGCTGCGAGCGCGAACGGCTTGAACGCCGAGCCCGCCTGCCGCCCCGTCCCCGGCGCCTGCTGCAGATGCCTCTTGGTGCCGGCGACCTTGACGCGGCCGAGGTCCGGCTCGGCCAGGATCGCGAGGTTGAGCTTTGCGTACTTGTCCTTCTTCGGCG
>DASQDO010000433.1:0-1649 GCA_035634135.1 Actinomycetota bacterium | reverse complement strand
GCGGGAACCGAACGCCTGGCCGAGCAGCTGGCGAAGTCGTTCCCCCGGGCCACGGTCGGCCGGGTCGACGCGGACGTCCTCGCGGCGACGGACGAGCGGGGTCCGAGCCCGGACGTCTACGTCACGACGTGGATAGGTACGAAGCCCGCGCTCCGTCCCGACGTCGACCTGGTCGGGGTTCTCGACGCCGACGCGCTCCTGCGCCGCCCGGACTGGCGCGCCGCCGAGGACGGCTACCAGGCCCTCGCGGCGATGGCCGAGTGGGCCGGGCCGGCGCGCGACGGAGGCCGTCTCGTCCTCCAGACCGACGAGCCCGCGCACCACGCGATCCAGGCCGTCGTGCGCGGCGACTACGACTTCTTCCTGGAACGCGAGCTCGAGGCGCGGCGCGAGCTGAGCTACCCGCCGTTCTCCGAGCTCGTGAAGCTCACCGGCAGCGGCCCGGGAGCGGCGGACCTCATGCAGCAGGCCGTCGACGTCTGCCGGGAGGCTGGCGCGAAGGTCCTCGGCCCCATCTCCGTGCGCCCGCCGGGAGCGTCCGAGGACGAGCTCCAGACCCTCGTGAAGTGCCGCGATGCCCTCGCCGTCACGCCGGGGCGGCGGGGTATCCTCGCCCGGGCGCCGGCGGGGAGCCGGCTGCGCGTCGACGTAGACCCTCGTTAGACGGAGAGACCTGAGCTTGGCCATCCTTCCAATCCGCACGTTCGGAGACCCCGTCCTCCGCCAGCGTGCGCGCGAGGTCGAACGGGTAACCGAGGTCCACCGCCGGCTCGTCGCCGACATGCTCGAGACCATGCGCGAGGCCCCCGGCGTCGGCCTCGCCGGCCCCCAGGTGGGCGTCCTCGAACGGGTCTTCGTCTACGAGGTCGAGGACCGCCACGGCGCCGTCTTCAACCCCGTGATCGTCCGCCGCTCCGCAGAGATGGAGACCGGCGAGGAGGGGTGCCTGTCGATCCCGGGCCTCACCTACGACGTCGACCGCCATTCGTCCGTCGCCATCGAGGGCCTCGACGCGGACGGCAACCCGGTCTCGATCGACGCCGGCGACGACGATTTCCTCGCCCGCGTCTTCCAGCACGAGATCGACCACCTCGACGGCGTCCTCTTTCTGGACAGGCTGCCCGACGACACCCGCAAGAAGGCGATGAGGAGCCTGCGCGACAAGCTCCTCGGCCTCCCGACCCCGCAGCCCCAGCCGGCCCCGCGCGAGGAAGCTCTCTGAGAACCGTCTTCTTCGGTACGCCGGCCTGGGCGGTGCCGAGCCTCCGGGCACTCGTCGAGTCCCCGGTCGAGGTCGCCGCGGTCGTGACGAACCCCGACAAGCCCGCGGGCCGCGGGATGGAGCTGCGCCCGTCGCCGGTCAAGGAGGAGGCGCTTCGTCACGGCCTCGAGGTGCTCCAGCCCCTGCGCGCACGCGAGCCGGAGCTGCACGAACGCCTCGCCGCCGTCGCCCCCGACGTCGCCGTCGTAGTCGCCTACGGGAGCATCCTGCCCGGCCCCCTTCTCGAGGTCCCGCGGCTCGGGTTCGTCAACCTCCACTTCTCTTTGCTGCCCGCTTACCGGGGCGCGGCCCCCGTGCCGCGCGCGGTGATGGACGGCGTCGACGTGAGCGGCGTGTCGATCATGGTGCTGACCGAAGGCATGGACGA
>DASQDO010000432.1:0-2164 GCA_035634135.1 Actinomycetota bacterium | reverse complement strand
AGGAGGTCGGTCGTGTGGACGAGACGCGGCGGCTCCTGCGAGCGGCGGACCGACGTCGAAGCGCGCGTCCCGGGAGCCGCCAGGGGCAGCAGCCGGTTGGCGAAGTCCATGACCTCCGAGGGGACGCGGTATCCCATCGTCAGCTCGCGCAGCGTCGCATTCGGCGGGCGCCCGAACGCTTCGAGGACGTCGTCCCAGCTGCTCTGCGAGCCGGCGGCCGTGGCCTGCGCGAGGTCGCCGAGGACCGTCATCGACGCGGCCCTCGTGCGCCGCGCGATCATCCGCAGCTCCATCGCCGAGAGGTCCTGGGCCTCGTCGACGACGGCGTGGCCGTAGCGCGCGGGCGGGCCGTTCACGAGCGCGTCGCACTCGTCGACGAGCGGGACGTCGGCGGTGGACCAGCCGAGCTCCTTGAGCTCGCGCCGAGAGTGCGCCCGCAGCAGCGTCTGCTCGTCGTCGGACAGGAGGCCCTCGGCCGCGGCGGCGAGGGCGGCCTTGTTCGTCAGCAGACGCCGGACCAGCGACTCGTGGCCGGCGTTCGGCCACAGCCCGCGCAGCTGACGCTCGAGCGGCGACCTCCGCAGAGCTACGTCGAGGAACTCCGGCGCTTCGAGACCGAGCGCGTAGACGTCGACCTCGCGCTCGGCGAGGATGCGCCGGCCGACGAGCTCGTGGAACAGCCGGCGACCCTCGCGGTAGGAGCGCGCCCGCATCGCCTCGAGCAGCGCCGCGTTCACGTCGTCCGGGGGGAGGTCGATCGATACGCCGCGTACGAGCGCGCGCAACGGTGACTCCGCGGCCTGTACCTGGGACCAGACCGCGCGCCGGAGCACCTCCGCCATGCGCAGGTCGCCCTTCACGCGCGTCACCGCGGGATGGTCGTCGCGCCGGACCTTCTGCATGCCGGCCGCGAGCCCGAGGACGGTCGTCTGGTACACGGCGGTCTCCCCGAGGGACGGCAGGACGTTCGAGATGTACGCGAGGAAGAGCCGGTTCGGCCCCACGATCAGCACGCGCTCTCGTTCGAGCGTCGCCCGGTGCTCGTACAGCAGGAACGCGGTGCGGTGGAGGCCGACCGCCGTCTTGCCGGTGCCCGGCCCCCCCTGGACGAGCACGAGCTCCTCGATAGGGCTGCGGATGATCTCGTCCTGCTCGGCCTGGATCGTCGCGACGATGTCGCGCATCTGTCCGGTGCGGGCGCGCCCGATCTCCGCGAGCAGCGGGTCGGGAACGCCGCCGTGCGAAGTCTCGACGACCGAGTCCGGGTCGTCGAGGAACTCGTCGAAGAGGTCGAGGAGCTCGCGGCCCTCCATCGCGAAGCGGCGCCGCCGGTGCACGTCCATCGGGTCGCGGATCGTGGCGCGATAGAAGGGGGCCGCGGCCCGCGCCCGCCAGTCGACGACCTTGACCTCGCCGTCCGGGTCGCGGACGTGACGCCGGCCGACGTAGAGCGGATCCTCGTGTTCTTGATCGATGCGTCCGAAGACCAGAGGTGCGGCGGAGTCGGCGAGCGACGCGACGCGCTCCTGCAGGTGCCACCGGAGGATCTCGTCGTCGACGGTGTCTGTGACCTTCTTGCGCTCGAGGAGCTCGGCCGCGTAGGCGCGCATCCGCTCGAGGCAGGCGTAGGAGTCGTCGACGTAGCGCTGCTCCGCAGCGAGGTCGGGATGGTCCTCCACGGGTTACTCGGCGCTTCGGGACGCTGCGACGACGGCCGCGGCGCCGGCGACGAGAGCTGCGGCGACGAACAGCGCGGATCTTCTCGGCAGGGGTTGCCCCATCACCGATCCCCGGCCCTCGGCATCCAGCAACGACCCCGACGAGCGCCACGACAGAGCCGACGCGAACGAGCCGGCCGAGCCGACGGACAGGCACGACGCTATCGATCCGGCGGACCCGATCGAGAGGATCGACCCGGCCGACCCGATCGACAAGATGGAGCCGCGCGACGCAATCGAGAGGATCGACCCCTCGGACGCGACGGACCACAGCGAGGTGTAGGGCATGCGGAAAGCCTAGCCGCGCGATACTCCGGGGGTCCCGAAGGCCAGGCGGAAGGTGGCGGCGATGAGGAAGCGACTGGTGGGGTTGGCGGCAGCTTCGGTAGGGCTTGCGGTGTTCCCGGTGGCGACGGCACGGGCGCAGGACGCGTCGTGCATAGACG
>DASQDO010000431.1:0-2841 GCA_035634135.1 Actinomycetota bacterium | reverse complement strand
ACGTCGACGTGCCGAGGTCGCAAGACGCACGGAACAGCGCGCCGGTCTTCTTGCCGATCGTGTCGAGGAAGTCGCCGACGGGCCGCAGCGGGTCGCCGGCGGCCTCGGTCTCGGCGATCTGGCCCTCGCAGACCTCGGCGATCGCACGCGCGAGGATCCCCGGGACCTCACCGCCGGCGTCGGCGCCGAGCGCGCTCCCGCTCGCGAAGAGGTAGTCGCCCGCCAGGACGGCGACGTCCGTGCCCCACTTAGCGTGCGCGGTCGGGACGCCGCGGCGGGTCTCGGTCTCGTCGATGACGTCGTCGTGGTACAGCGTCGCGAGGTGGACCAGCTCGATCGCGGTGGCCGCCAGGTCGGTGGCGCGGCGTCCGGCCTCGCCCGCGCGGGAAGAGATCATCACGAGCGCCGGACGCAGCCGTTTGCCGCCGGCCTTGATCAAGTGGGTCGACGCCTCTGCGACGAGCGCGAGCTGGGACGCGCCCGCGGCCTCGAACAACAGGTCTTCGATCCGCGCCATGTCGTCCGCCAACCACTGCGGCCGGGCGGGTGCGCTCACTCGCCCAGGACCTGGATGCAGTACCGCCGCTCCCGCGACGAGTCGAGCTCGACGAACAGCACGCGCTGGCCGTCGCCGAGGACCGCGCCCCCGTCGATGATCGGGATGCACTCCGACGTCTTGCCCATGAAGGCGTGGACGATGTGTGCCGGCGCGTTCGCCGGCTCGTCCTCTACGAGGTTCTCGGTGCGGATGTCGAGGTCGTCGTGCGCGTAGTAGTCGCCGTCCGGCGCGATCGCGTCCATCGTCTGCTGGAGCACCTCGTACATGCGGGCGCCCGGCGTCGAGATGATCACGCAGCACGTGGTGTGGGGGGAGAACACGAGAACGCTTCCCCGGCGGACACCCGACGCACGTACGGTGTCGTGCACCTCGTCGGTGATGTCGAGCGTGTCGAGCCGCCCGCCGGTCTTTGCCTCGAACTCTTCGAAGACGATCATGCGGTCATTTTCTCGCATACCGGTACGCACGGCATTGGACGGGCGTTAGGGGCCTCTGAACGTGCGTTCAAAAGAACCGGCGCGGGGTAGGACTACTCGGTACGGCACCTATTAAGACGGAGGAAGACCAATGAACCCGATGCTGAAGAAGATCGTCGCCGCGGTCGCGGTCAAGGAAGCGATCGAGAAGGTACAGGAGATGCGGAAGCCGAAGCCGTCGCTGTGGTCGAGGATCTCGCCCCTGGTGTTCGTGGCTGCGATCGGCGGCGCGCTCTTCTACCTGGGCAAGAGCGGCAAGCTCGGCGGGATGAAGGACAAGTCCATCGGCTCCGGCGGGAGCTCCAACGGGTCGACCTCGTGGGACGGCGGCAGCAACTCCGCGGCCCCCGCGGCCCCCTCGCCCTCGACGAGCGGCGTCTAGACAAAATCCCCGTGTCCGGAACCACCACGGGGCCGTCTGCGTCGTTGTAGGAAATGTGGAAAACAGGGCGAACCATCTGAATATGGCCCGCGAGGGAACTACACCTTCGTTCGCGTCCGACCGCGAGCTGGTTCAGGCCTTCCAACGAGGCAATCCCGGCGCGTACGACGAGATCTACCGGCTCTACGCGCCGAGGATCCGGCGCGTCTGTGCCCGCATGCTGAAGAACCCCCAGGACGTCGACGAGGCCACCCAGGAGACGTTCCTCAAGGCCTTCCAGGCACTGGGCCGGTTCAACGGCCAGTACCAGCTCGGGGCGTGGCTGTCGCGGATCGCCTCCAACGTCTGCCTCGACCACATCCGTTCCCGGGCCCGGACCGCGCACCAGGTGGCCCTGTCCGACGAGCACGAGGTCGCGGGGACCGAGCGCGGGCCGGAGGAGATCGTGGTCGGCGACAACCCGCGCATCCAAGAGGCGATCGCCGAGATCCAGCCGCTCCACGCGCAGGCCCTCAAGCTCCGCGCTCTCGGTGGGCTGTCCCACCGCGAGATGGCGGGCGAGCTCCACATGACGCCCGCACAGGTGAAGGCGCTGCTCCACCGGGCGCGCAGCTCGTTCCGCAGGGCGTGGGACAGGGCCGAGGGCTGGGCGCTCGCCCCGCTGGCCGGGATCCGGGGGTTCTTCTCCGACAAGTCGGGGACGTCCCAGGCGTCGTCGAACCTCATCGGGTTCACGCCGTCGCTGAGCCCGCTGCTGGCCGAGCGCGTCGCGGCATCGGCCGTGATCGTGGCGGTCGCGCTGTCCGGGGCGCCCACGGCGGCGCCGGAGGCTCCTGCGGAGGAGCAGCGCAGGCGACCCGTCGCCGTAGCCCCGATCGTCGACGACCTGGCGAAGCCACCGGCGCGCGAAAGGGCGACGAGCCCGGCCCCGCGGAGCCACGTCGCGGCCGCTCCCGCCCCGGTTAGGTCCGAGCCCGCCGCCGATCACGACCCCGTGACGAAGGTCCTCGAGGCCGTCGGCGAGCAGAGCACGAAGCTCCCGAAGGACAAGGGCGGTGACGACGGCGGCGAGGACGGTGGCGACGACGGCGGCCTCGGCACGCCGGGCCCCGCGAGCGCCAAGCCGGTCGTCCGCAAGGTCAAGAAGGTCGTCCAGGACCTCACGCACTGACCGGGTAACCCGCGGCCTGGTATATCCGAGGCCATGACAAGCACGGGGTCCGGGGTTCCGCCTCCTCCAGCGGCGCCGCCTTCGTTCCTCGAATCCCGGCGCTTCAGCATCCTCTGCGAGATCCAGCCCCCGCGGCGGCCCGACATCGAGATCGTCCGCGACCAGATCCACGTGCTGAAGCCCGTCGTCGACGCGTTCCTGATCCCGGACAACCACCTGGGCCGCGCGACGGTCTCGAGCGTCTCGGTCGCGC
>DASQDO010000430.1:0-2606 GCA_035634135.1 Actinomycetota bacterium | reverse complement strand
CGACGCGGCCGACCTCTCGCTCACCAAGACCCACACCGGCGCGTTCGTGCGCGGCGGGACCGGCACATACCGCCTCACGGTGAGCAACGCGGGGCCGGCGACGTCCGGCGCCGTCACGATCACGGACACGCTCCCGGCGGGTCTGACGTACCGCTCGTTCAGCGGGACCGGCTGGAGCTGCTCGGGCTGCAGCTCGGCCTCGCAGACCGTCACGCTGACGCGGGCCGGGATCGCCAACGGCGCGTCCTCGTTCGTCGACCTCACCGTCGACGTCGCCGCGGGCGCGGCTGCTTCCCTCACGAACAACGCATCGGTCTCGCAGGCGACGAGCGCGACGCTCAACGACCCCGCGGCGGGCAACAACACCGCCTCGGACGCGACCACGACGGCGAACCCCGGCGAGGCCGACCTCGTCGTCACGAAGTCGCGCGACGAGGTCATGACGCCGGGGACCGAGGAGACCTACACGATCCGCGTCCGCAACGACGGGCCCGGCACGGTCGTGGGCCCCGTCACGATGACCGACGTGCTGCCGCAGGGCCTCACGTTCGTCTCCGCTACCGGCGACGGCTGGTCGTGCAGCGCTACCGGGCAGACCGTGACGTGCACGCGCCCCGGCAACCTCGCGGCCGCCGAGGCCGCTCCCCCGATCACGCTCGTGGTCTCGGTCGCTCCGGACGCGCCGGCGCGGAGCACGAACAGGACGTCCGCCACGGGCTCCGTCGACAACGACCCGAACGACCCGAACAACGTCGACGTGCTCGACGTCGTGCGCGTCGGGTCCGCCGACCTGTGGATCGAGAAGTCGCACACCGGCAGCTTCTCGCGCGGCGGTGCGGGCAAGTACACGATCCTCGTCGGGAACAGGGGGCCGAATGCCGCGGAGACGCCGCGCGTCGTCGACACCCTTCCCGCCGGCCTCACCTACACGTCGGCCACCGGCACCGGATGGACGTGCTCGAACAGTGGCCAGACCGTGGCGTGCGACGCAGCGTCGGACCTCGCCGCCGAGGCGACGGCGCCTGCTCTGACGATCAACGTCGCGGTCGCCGCGGGCGCGGCCTCCACCGTCATGAACCGCGCGACGGTCTGCTCGGTCCAGGACCCCGGCTCGGTCACCGGCTGCCCCGACCAGGAGCGCGGCACGTCCGAGGTCGCCCCGTCCGACAACTCGGCCGAGGACCTGACGGCGACTACGCAGCCGGCCGACCTGGCCTTGTCCAAGGTCGCTTCGGTCACGTCGGTCGCGGCAGGGACCCCGTTCGACTACACGCTGACGGTCACCAACAACGGCCCGAACCCCGCGACGAACGTCACGGTCGTCGACACGCTTCCGGTGTACGTCGACGCCTCGTCGATCACGACGAACCCCGGCCCGAGCAACACCTCGACGACCCCGTACTGCGACGTCACGAACCGCGAGGTCACGTGCGCGCTGGGGAACTTGGCGGCCACCGCAGGGTCGAACACCGCGACGGCGACGATCACCGCGCGGGCTCTGCCGACCGCGGCGGGACGCACGATCGTCAACTCGGCGACGGTGTTCAGCGACCTCGGCGACCCGACCTCCGGCAACGACGGCGCGAGCGCGCCGGTCACCGTGACGGGGACGCTCGTGAACTCGGCCCCCGTCGCAGCGGCGAAGACGCTGACGGTCTCGCACCGCAGCGTCACCGGCGGTGACGTCGTCCTGAGCGCGACGGACTCCGACGGAGACCCCTTGACCTACGCGCTCGTGGGTGCGGACGGGGGGGCGGCTCACGGGACCGTCACGGTCTCCGGCAACGTCGCTACCTACGTGCCCGACGGCGACTTCACCGGCACCGACACGTTCGAGTACCGCGCGCACGACGGCGCCGAGAGCTCGGCCCCCGCGACCGTGACCGTGACCGTCACGAACGGGGCTCCGTCCGCCGCCGACCGCGCCGCGACCGTCCCGCACCGCAGCACGGGGGCCGCGATCGTCCTCGACGGCGAGGACCCCGACGGCGACGCGCTCACGTACACGCTCGAGGGCGCGCACGGAGGTGCGTCCCACGGAACGGTCACGATCTCCGGAGCCACCGCGACCTACGTGCCGGCGGGTGACTTCACCGGCACCGACACGTTCCGGTACCGGTCCGGCGACGGCGCGGCCACCTCGGCCCCCGCGACCGTCACGATCACGCTCACCAACTCCGCCCCGGCGCTCGGCTCCGCTGCGCTGTCGCCGCGGACGGTCGGCACCGGCGGGACGCTCACCGCGACCGCGGTGTCACCTTCGGACGCCGACGGCGACGACCTCACCTACACCTATGTCTGGACGAGGACGAGGGCCGGCGACACGCAGACCCTCGACACCGAGACCACGAGCTCGACGACCGACTCGCTCGCCCTGACCGGCTCTGCGGTCGGCGACGAGATCGAGGTGACGATCACCGCGAACGACGGCCACACGGACTCGCCGGCGCGGACGGACGCCGTCGTCGTCGGCAACACCGCACCCACGGCCGCGGCCGCGAGCGCGTCCACGGACGAGGACACGACGAAGACGCTCACGCTCTCCGGCTCGGACGCCGACGGCGACGACCTGACGTTCGAGGTCACGTCGCTCCCCGACCACGGGC
>DASQDO010000429.1:0-2908 GCA_035634135.1 Actinomycetota bacterium | reverse complement strand
AACTCGTCGTGCAACCTGGCCTCGCTGAACCTCATGAAGTTCGTCGACGCCGACGACGAGTTCGACGTCGAGGGCTTCAAGCACGCGGTCGAGGTCGTGTTCCTCGCACAGGAGATCTCGGTCGGGTGCGCCTCGTACCCGACGAAGAAGATCGCCGAGAACTCCTTCCGCTTCCGCCAGCTCGGCCAGGGCTACGCGAACCTCGGCGCGCTGCTGATGAGCCAGGGCCTCGCTTACGACTCCGACGAGGGCCGGGCGTGGGCCGCGTCGATCACCGCGCTGATGACGGGCCACTGCTACGCGACCTCGGCCCGGATCGCCGAGCGTGTGGGGCCGTTCGCTGCTTTCAACGAGAACCGCGAGCCGATGCTGCGCGTGATGGACAAGCACCGGGCCGCGGCTTACGAGATCGCGGACGGGCTTGCGCCCGAGCCGCTGCTCGAGGCTGCCCGGGCGTCGTGGGACGAGGTCGTCGCTCTCGGGGCGGACCACGGCTACCGCAACGCGCAGGCGACCGTCCTCGCACCGACCGGGACCATCGGGCTGATGATGGACTGCGACACGACGGGGATCGAGCCGGACCTCGCTCTGAAGAAGACCAAGAAGCTCGTCGGCGGCGGGACGATGTCGATCGTCAACCAGACGGTGCCGCGGGCGCTACGCAAGCTCGGCTACGACGAGGCTCAGGTGACCGAGATCGTCGCCTACATCGACGAGAACTCCCACGTGGTCGGTGCGCCGCACCTGCGTGAGGAGCACATGTCCGTCTTCGACACCGCCATGGGCGAGCGCTCGATCCACTACATGGGCCACATCCGGATGATGGCGGCGGCGCAGCCGTTCCTGTCGGGCGCGATCTCGAAGACCGTGAACATGCCCGAGAACGTGACGATCGAAGACGTCGAGCAGGCGTACGTCGAAGGGTGGCGGCTCGGCCTCAAGGCGCTCGCGATCTACCGGGACAACTGCAAGACCGCGCAGCCGCTGTCGATCACGAAGAAGGAAGAGAAGGTCGACGAGAAGGCGAAGCTCGCGACCGATCTGCCGGAGCCCGTCCGCCGGAGGCTCCCGCGGGCCCGCCGATCGATGACCTTCAAGTTCCGGGTCGCCGACACCGAGGGCTACCTCACCGCCGGCGAGTTCCCCGACGGGAACCCGGGCGAGATCTTCCTGCGGGTCGCGAAGCAGGGCTCGACGCTCGCCGGGATCATGGACGCCTTCGCGGTGTCGATCTCGATGGGCCTCCAGTACGGGGTCCCGCTGTCGGCCTACGTGAAGCAGTTCACGAACACCCGGTTCGAGCCGTCGGGCATGACCGACGACCCCGAGTTCCGGATCGCCACGTCGATCCTCGACTACGTCTTCCGGCGGCTCGCCGTCGAGTACCTCTCGGACGACGAGCGTCACGGGCTCGGCATACGTACTTCGGGCGAACGCCAAGCCGAGATCGAGGCCAAGCTCGAACCGATGGCGGAGAAGGCCAACGGAAACGGGAACGGTCATGGCAACGGCAACGGACACGGCAAGAAGACGGAGGGTGACGGCGTGATCGTGCTCGGTCAGGTCGCCGGCGCCAACGTCGGGTCGCTGCCGTTCTGCGGGACCTGCGGCGAGGAGATGATCCCGGCGGGGTCGTGCTTCGCCTGCCGCTCCTGCGGGTCGACGAGCGGCTGCTCCTGATGAGGGTCGAGGGGAAGGGCGGCCTCGGCCGGACTTCGGACCAGAATTGCAGCGAGTGCGGGGCGGAACTCAAGCTCCGTCCCGCCTCCTGCCCACTGTGCGGCCGCGACACGCCCTTCGTGCCGAAGGAGCGCGTCGCCATCGACCTCGACGACTACCAGAACAACGTCAGGCTTCTCCGGGACGAATTGCAGCGGATCCGCAGGGAAGACGCCGAGGCCGTCTGACGCATACTGGCCTCATGAAGAAGCTTGCCGCCGCGCTGTCCGCGGCCCTCGTCGTCCTGTCCGCACCGGTTTCCTCTGGGGCGGGTGAGAGACCTCTCTCGCTCCACCTCAAGCGCCACCATCGCCCGGGAGCGCCGGTGATCGCGGTCGTGCAGAACGTCTCCGACGAGACCCAACGCATCGAGGCGAGCTGGACCATCACGCACGCGAAGACCGGGGCCGTCGTCGCCCGGAACCACTGGACGAAGGCCGAGCGCAGGCTCGCTCCGGGCGAGACCGCCGTATGGGAGTGGGACCAGCGCGAGGGCTCCTACAGCTCCGAGCCGGCGCCGCCCGGCGAGGCGGAGGAGAGGGTCCGGCCTGGTGGGTACGTGCTCACGGCCGGCGAGGACGACCCCCGGCTCACACGTCGCTTCCAGATCGGTCGTTTCTTCACGCTCGGCTTCGAGGGCCGCGACGACACGTTCGTCGTGTTCGTCAACGAGCGCCGGCCGATCAAGGCCATGAAGGCCCAGGCCGCCGCCGAGGACAAGACCCTGATCGTCTCCGGGATCGTCCGGGAGGGGTCGCGTTACAACCGCGACTGGTCCTACAAGATGGGGCCGGGCTCGATCGTCCTCGGAGAGGTCTTCATCGAGGTCTGCGACGCGGCCCCGCTCTACGTCGAACGCCACAAGGAGGAGTGGCTCGGCGAGCGCTGGTGTCCCTGGTCGTCGTACGTCTTGAAGACCGGACGCTGAATGCGCTGTCCCTACTGCGGCGTCGGGGAGGACAAGGTGGTCGACTCCCGTCTCGCCGAGGAGGGACGGGTGATCCGGCGCCGGCGCGAGTGCCTCGGCTGCACCCGCAGGTACACGACGTTCGAGAGGGCCGAGGAGGTGCCGCTCCTCGTCGTCAAGCGCAAAGGCGACGAGGAGCCGTTCGAGCGCTCGAAGGTCGTCGTGGGCATCAGGCGAGCGTGCAAGAACCGCCCGGTGAGCGGGGCCGCGATCGAAGAGCTC
>DASQDO010000428.1:0-3929 GCA_035634135.1 Actinomycetota bacterium | reverse complement strand
AAGTCGCAGAGCGCGATCAGGTAGCCCTCGTCGTCGAGCCCCAGCGGGAGCTGCGGCAACGGACGGTCGGCGGGGCCGAACGTCGGGACCGCGCCGCGCAGCACGTCGAACGTCGACTGGTGGCACGGGCAGAGGAGCTCGTGCGCCTGGGCCCGGTAGAGACCGACCGGACAACCCGCGTGCGTGCAGATCTTCGAGTACCCGACGCAGCCTTCGGGGGCCCATTCGCTCCCCTCCCCCGGGAGCTCGAGCAGGCGCTCCTCCACCCGGACCACGAGCGTCTGCGCGTCCTCGGACCCGACGTCTCCTTCGGGATAGACCGTGGTCACGCTGTCCGCGACGAGGTCGACGGGCTTCAGCGCGCGGCCTTCCGAGTCGACGACGCGCACGCCCTTCGCCCACGCCGTCCGAAAGAGGCTCTGGCCCGGCCGGGGGCCGAGGGAGAGAGACGGGATAGCGAGCGCGGCCGCGAGGGTCCCGCCGGCGGCGGCGAGCATCCTTACGAGAAAGGAGCGCCGCGCTACCTCCTCGCCCGCGTCTCCGGGATCGTCGACGACCGCCGGTGGCGACGCGAGCTCCTCGCGTTCTTCGGTCTCGACGGGCGAGTCCATCAGGCGCGTCGCCCACACGACGACGCCGATGCCGAGCCCGCCGAGAGCGAGCCCTAGCAGCACGCCTTCGGCCTGCGCGTCGCCGCCGGCCCAGTACACGCCGACGAGCGCGAGCGAGGCCGCGATCGAGACGGCGAAAGCGACCGACGCGGTCCTTTGCGGGTTCAAGAGTCGCGTGCCCCTCGCCGGCTGCCGATCAGCAGCGCGGCGACGACGAGCGCTAGCATCCCGACCCCCCACGCGACGAACCCCTCGGGGACCGGACCGATCCCGCCTATGTCCGCGCCGCCGGGGTCGTCGGCTTCGTCGAGGTGGTCGACGTACGCGACGACCGCGTCGCGCTCCTCCTGCGAGAACCCGAACACCGGCATCTGCCCGGGCCCGACGACGATCGCCTCCGCGATCTCCAACGGCGTCGCGCGGTGGAGCCCGGGCGCGATCGCGTTGCGCCCGGCGGCACCGCCGTTCGCGGCCGCGCCGTGGCACGGCGCGCAGTTCGCGACGTAGAGCTCGGCCCCGTCCTGCAGCGACGGCTCCTCCGGCGAGACGTACGGGATCACCGGGCCGTCCCCGAGCGTCGCGACGTAGGCGACGATCTGACCGATCTCCTCGGAGGAGAACGCCGGCTCCTTGCGCACGGCCTGGTCGTTCGAGCTCGCGAGCGGCATCCGCCCGGTCCGGAGGTAGAAGTCGGCCCCCGCGGCCCCCGCGTCGCGCAGGTCCGGCCCGCTCTCGGTCCCGGCCCCCGTGACCCCGTGGCACGAGGCGCACGACTCGACGTAGAGCTTCTCTCCGGCGCTCACCACGCCGGGATTCACGGGCTGCGCCTCGGCCCCGCTCCCCGGTAGGACGAGGGCTGCGGCAGCTACCACCAGGAGCGCTGCGACCGGCCGCATCGCCCCACGCTACCCGCGTCTACAATCCGGTCAGTGGCAGTGCATGCGTACGTCCTCGTCCAGACCGCGGTGAACGCGGCCCACGTCGCGGCCGAGATCCGCGCCCTCGACGGCGTCGACCAGGCCGACGACGTCTCCGGGCCCTACGACGTGATCGTCCGAGCGTCCGCGAGCGACATGGACACGCTCGGCAAGCTGGTGGTCTCGCGGATCCAGGCGGTCGACGGGATCAGCCGGACGCTCACCTGCCCGATCGTCCAGCTCTAGCCGCCCGCTTCTCCGGCTTCTTCCTCGCAGGTCCCGCGGCTCGCCGCGGCCTCGACCGGTAGAGACCCATCGCCATGAAGACCGCGGACGAGGCGCTGAAGCAGATCGAAGAGACCACGAGGGCCTCGCTGGCGTTGACCCATCCGAAGACCAGGGTGACCGCGGAGACGAGGATCAGGACCAGCGACGAGACGAGCAGCCCCGTGATCGACATGGCGTGACTTTATCGACCCGTTACGGCGTCACCTTCCGCATCGACGAGGCGGCGAACAGCGTCGCCGCCAGCGCCAGGCCCCCGAGCGAGACCAGGCCCGGCCAGGTCCCGGCCCACGTCACCTCGCCGAGGAAGCCCTCGCGCCCGAGCGCGAGCACGTTCGTCATCGGGTTGAAGCGGGCGACGGTGTGGAGCCATCCCGTCAGCAGGTGGATCGGCATCTGCGCGGTCGACAGGAACACCAGCAGGAAGATCCCGGTCTGCATCAACGGCGCGACCTGCATCGACTTGAACTTCAACGCGAGCCCGATCGACCACGCCCCGCCGACGAACGCCATCCCCAGCGTCGCGATCGCAAGGGTCCCGACGGTCGCGACGCCACCGTGGAAGTTCGCCCCCGAGACGAGCGCGATCACGACGAGGATCGTCAGCGGAATAGCGGCACGCAGCATCGACGCGAGCAAGGGGCCGGCGAGCAGAGCCGAGCGGGTCGCCGGGCTCGACAGCAGCCGGTCGTAGAAGCCGCTCTCGAGGTCGCGCGCGATCCCCATGCCGGTCGTGATCCCCGCGAACGCACCGCCCTGCAGCGTCGTCATCGGGATGAACCAGTCGATGGACTTGTCCGCGGGGAAGCCGGGCAGGAGCACGAGCCCCGAGAAGGCTCCCGCCATCGCCACCGTCAGGAACAACGGCATGACGAGAGACGGGACGAACGTCGACGGCACGCGCGGGATCAGCATGAGGCTGCGGCCCGCGATGGCGGCTGCGACACGAGGCCCGCTCACGCGGCCACCGCCACCCGCCGGCGCAACGCCGCGTTCGACAGCAGCATCCCCGCCACGAATATCGCGGCGGCCACGCCGATCGCGACCGCGAGCTGGCCGGCGTCGAGCCCGTCGATCACCTGCGTCCGCAGTCCTTCGATCAGGTAGGTGAAGGGGTTGTAGCCGGCGACCGTCTTGAACCACCCGTCCATCAGGTCGCGCGGGAAGAAGGCGCCCGACAGGAACAGCCCGGCGAACAGCAACGGGAAGCTCCCCTGCACCGCCTCGGCCGACCCCGTGCGCAGCGCGAACGACATCGCGATCGCGCCGACGCCCGCGCCGAGCACACCGGCCGACAGCGCGATCGACAGCATCCCGACGAAGCCGCTCTCGACGGTCAGCCCGAAGGGCATCGCGACCGCCATGAAAACCCACGCCTGGACGAAGGCGAGGACTGCGGCGCCCATCACCCGTCCGACCAGGATCGAGGTGCGCGACGAGGGGGCCGCGATCAGCCGCTCGAAGAAGCCGTTCTCGATGTCGGTCGCCATCGCGGTCCCCGCGGCGACCGACCCGAACAGCGTCCCCTGCACGATCGACGTCGCGATCAGGAACTACAGCAAGCTATCGACCTCGGGAAAGCCGGGCAGGTTCGTCGACCTCTCGAAGGCCGCCGACGACAGCGCCATGAACAGCAGCGGGAACGTCATCGCCGGGAGGATCGCGGTGGGCTGCCGGACGGTCGTGACGATCGCGCGCCGGCTCAGCGCGACGTACTGGTCGAGCGCGCTCACCGCGCCGGAGCGGCCTCGGGCTCCGCGGCCCCCTCGAGCCTCCGCCCCGTGGCCTGTTGGAAGACGTCGTCGAGCGACGGCGAGAGGAGCTCGAGGCCGGTGAACGCGATGCCCGCGTCTTCGAGCGTCCGAGCCACCGCGGCGATGCGGCTCGCCCCGCCCTTCAGCCTGATCGCGACGTAGTCGGCGGATCCCGGAGCGGGCTCGCCGCACTCGAGCAGCGCGGCCTCGACCGCGATCCGGTCCTCCTCGGGCCCGATCGCGACGCGCAGCGTCGGGTCGCCGACCTTCGCCTTCATCACCGAAGGCGTGCCGTCCGCGACGATGTGGCCGTTGTCGATGATCGCGATGCGGCCCGCGAGCTGGTCGGCCTCCTCCATGTA
>DASQDO010000427.1:0-3036 GCA_035634135.1 Actinomycetota bacterium | reverse complement strand
ACCGCCTCGCCGAAGATCCCCTCCATCGCCATCAGCCGGACGCGTCCTGGCCGAGGGTGACGCCGGTCTCCCGGTCGATGCCGAAGAGACCCTCGAAGACCTCGCGCGCCACGGGTGCGGCGGTCTCGCCACCGTGCCCGGCCTTGGCGAGGTAGACCGACACGACGTACTGCGGGTCGTCGGCGGGGGCGTACGAGACGAACCACGCGTAGTTGACGTCGGCCTCGGACTCGCCGATCTGCGCGGTACCGGTCTTGCCGGCGACCGGGTACTGGTCGAGCGGGAACCCGGCGAACGCGCCCGCCGCGGTCCCGTTCGCGCCGGACACCACGTCCTCGAGCCCCTGCCTGATGACGCCGATCTCGGTGGAGTCGAGCGGGAGCCTCCGCAAGGCCTCGGGCTCGATCTCACGCAGGATCTCCTCCTCGCCCGTCTCGGCGTCGGGACGGCCGATCTGCTGGGCGACGTGCGGCTCCCACACCTCGCCGGAGTCGGCGGCGAGCGCGGCGTACGTCACCGCCATCTGGAGCGGGTTCGTCGTCAGGTCACCCTGCCCGATCGCCATGTTGACGGTGAAGCCGGGCAGCCACCCGTCGAAGCAGCCGAGACCCTGCTTCGCGAACTCCTCGCACCACTTCTCGTCGGGGACGCGTCCCTCTTCCTCGTGCGGGAGGTCGATGCCGGTCGGCCGGCCGAACCCCGCGTGCCGCATGTAGTCCTGGAAGCGCTCGGACTCGTCGCCGTTCGCGGCCCCCCACAGCTCCTCCATGCGCCAGCCGAGCTCGGAATAGAACGTGTCGCACGAGATCTCGAGCGACTCGGGGAACCCGATCGAGCCGAAGTCGACCGACGTCCAGTTGTTGAACACGGTGGTGATCCCGGTCGCGCCGTAGGAGACCTGCCCGGGGCACGGCAGATAGTCGCTCGCGGTCACCACGTCGTTCGCGAGGGCCGCTCCGGCGGTCACGACCTTGAACGTCGAGCCCGGAGGCACCTGCGCCTGCGTGGCCCTGTTCGGGAGGACGTCGTCCTCGGCCGTGTCCGGGCTCCCGCTCATCCGCTCGTACTCGCGCTCGGTGATGCCGTCCGCGAGGATCGAGGGGTCGTACGTCGGATAGCTCGCCATCGCGACGATGCCGCCGGTGTTCGGGTCCATGACGACGATCGCACCGTCGGGGGCCGGATGAGCGGCGCCGCGCGCCGCCATGATCCCGCTCTCGAGTGACCTCTCGGCGAGCTTCTGCGCCTCGACGTCGATCGACAGGATGAGGTCGCGGCCCGGCTCCTCCTCTTGTCTGATCGCCTGGTCCACGACCTCGCCGGCCGAGTTCACGACGACGCGCTTGATCTCGGGGCGGCCGCGCAGCCAGCGGTCGTAGGTGCGCTCGACCCCGGACTTCCCGATGAGGTCGCCGGGCTCGTAAGGAGGCTTCGCGTCCTGGAACTCGGGGGCCTCGAGCTCGTCGGCGTTGATCTCGCCGACGTAGCCGAGGACGTGGGCGGCGAGCTTCCCGTTCGGGTACGTGCGGATCGGGAGCTTCTCCGCCTCGACCCCGGGGAAGTCCTCTCGGTTCTCGCGGATCTGCCGGACGATGGCCTCTCTCACGTCGTTCACGACCGCCACGGGCTTGTAGGGCGAGACCGTCGCGTCGTTGAGGTTGTCGCGCATCTCCTTCACCTTGGCGACCAGCGCCTTCTTGTACTCGCGCTTCGCCTTGTCCTCGGGGACGAGGAGGCGTGCGACGTCGTAGAGCGTTCTCCGCTCTTGGAGCGAACCCGGCTCGACGCGCTGACGGTCGATCGTGATCGACAGCGACTGGCGGTTGCCGACGAGGACGTCGCCGTCGCGGTCGAGGATGCGGCCGCGCGTCGGCTCGGAGTACACGAGCCGGATCCGGTTCTCCTTCGCGAGCGTCCGGTAGTCGCCGACAGCGAGGACCTGCAGGTACCAGAGTCGCGAGAACAGCGCTACGAACGCGGCGACGAGCAGCACTGCCATGATCGCGAGGCGCAGGACCGTGCGGTCCCCCGTCCCGCGCTCCGGGCCCAGAGACGGCCCGCCGTTGGTCACCATCTGTGGACCCTCTCGGGACGGAAGCGATCCGCGACGCGGCGGACGAGCGGGAAGACGAACGGTGTCAGCAAGGTGTTGTAGAGAACGACGAGCCCGGCGACGCGGGCGGTGTAGGCGAGCCCCACCCACGGCTCTCCGAGGATGATCGCCAGACCGGCGTAGCTGAACTCGGCGACCGCAGACGCGAGCGCGACGACGAGCACAGGCGTCCACACGGAGTCCGTCGGCGCGTACTGCCTCAGGATCCCGACGCCGTACCCGACGAGCGTGTAGACGAGGGCGGTCAGGCCGATCACCGCGGGGAACGGCATGAGGTCCTGGAGGAGGCCCGCGCTGAACCCGGTGACGAGACCGACCCGTTCGCCGTCGAGGTAGGCAAGACACACGACGACGACGAGGACGACCTGCGGGATGACGCCGAGGATCGTCGCCTGCGCAAGCAGCGTCGACTGGAGCGCCAGCGCGACGACGAGCACCGCGCCGACAGCGAGCATCCGGGGGATCCCGACCTCGCCGAGGATCGTCGGCCCTCTAGGCACGCTCGTCGCCATACGTCACGACCCCTCGTTCTGCGTCAGCATCGGGCCGCTCTCGACGAGCACCTGGACGAAGTCGAGCGTGTTGAAGTCGACGTACGGCTCGACGTCGATCTCCTTCGTCGCCTGGCGCGCGTCGCCGCCGACGTCGACGATGAACCCGATCGGGATGCCCGCCGGGAAGATCCCGTTGTCGTAGCCGGAGGTGATGACCCTGTCACCTTCGTCCGCTTCCGCGTTGACGCTCACGAGGTCGAACGTAAGCGGCTCGCCCGCACCGCGGCCCTCGACGATGCCGATGTCGCGGCCCCCTTCGACGCGCGCGCTCGCAGCTCCGCGCGGGTCGACCAGGTAGAGGATCGTCGCCTGGTGCGCGCCGACGGAGTAGACCTTGCCGACGAGACCGTCGGGCGCGATCACGGCCAT
>DASQDO010000426.1:0-3121 GCA_035634135.1 Actinomycetota bacterium | reverse complement strand
GAGGTCCAACGTGGGTCTATCGCCTACTCCTGGATAGTGCACTCGGCGCGACCCTTTTGACAGGGATTGGGCGGTACCTCGAATGAGAGGTGCAGGCGCGCCGTCCGGGGGAACACCCGCTGGCTTGATCGACTCACGTGGATACTGTTACTCGCGTACGCGTCGGGTCTAGTCGTCCGAACTCCCGAGTATCGAGTCTCGGTGTTCGCTGCAGGGGTCGCGGCCACCGCTGTCAGCGTTACCTATGCGATCTACGATTTTCGTCGACGGCATTCTCGCTCGAGTCGATCATTGCCAACCAAGGGATGACCCCACGTGAACAGTGGTAGTGGATACGGAACGCGCTACTACTTGCCGGAGCCAGGCCGCTTCATCACGCAGGACACTTCCACGGGCCGCCTTATGGAGCGATCAGCACCACCCGCTTCGTTTACGTGGTGACGACCCACTGACGAAGTGGGACCCCGCTCGCCACAATTAGCGCGTTTACGGTGCGGATGTATTTGGTGGTCGCGGTCGTCGCGCTTTTCGACCGGTCTCGCGAATTGTTCCTAGGTGTGGCGGTCTTGTCCAGCGCGTTCCTCTTGGCGCTGTGCGGGGGCCGCCGGCGGGTCGAAAATCGACTGGTGCTCGCGATGCAGCTCAAGTCGAGCGCTCGCAACGGAGCTCTTTTCTTGAAGATTTCTCCGCTGCTCATGTTCGTTGGTTCGTTCACGTTCCGCCGGACGTCGGGAATCGCGTTGGCCGGCATCAAGGATTTGCCGCGGGCTTCTACATCACGTACGCGGCTACTCTTCGCGGTCGGTTGCCGGGACGCCTCCCCGGCCTCCGGGGAACGGCGTGAGCTGCGTGTAGGTCCTGCTGACCGACGGGCCTCTCACGCCTGCGCGCCGAAGGCTGTATCCGTCCGATCGGCAGGTGAGCGGGCTACAGCACCTCGCGGGCGCAGGCGGTGGCTGCGGCGGCCGCGCCTTCTAGGTTCGTCCGGTGTTCCCGAAACGAGCTCGGGGAGCGAGCTACGTCCGTCGCTGCGTCGCGCAGCGCCGAGGCCAGGTCTCCTAGCGCGTCACGGCACTCGTCTACGGCTTCCTTCGCGCATGCGGCCGTGACGTCTGCGGCGTCGCGCGCTGCCGAGCGGAACTCGTTTCCGCGGCCCTCCGCCGCGCGGCTGACTACCTCCCGGTAGGACGACAATGTCTCGTCGAGGCAGCCGGGAGCCACCGCGACGTCGCTCGACGAGCACGCCGGTGCGGCCAGCATGACGGCGACTGCGACGAGTGCAGGCTTCAGCCCCACGTCGGCACCTCGGGCAGCGTTCCACCGCGTACCTCGAGCGTGGTTCCGGCGCTTCGGCCCAGCAGCCACGCGAGCAGCTCGTGCCCGGCCCCCGCCACCTCGACCTCCGCAGCGGCGTCGCCGATGTCGATGCGCACGTCCAGGTCGGTCGCCACCGCGGCGAACGGGGTGCTCGCGCCGGACGAGAGCCGCGCACGGGTCTCCGCTAGGACCCGGCCGACGAAGCCGGTGGGCCAGTCGGCCGGGGCGTATCCCGCGGTCAGGTCGACGTGATGGATCTCGACCTCACGGAGGCGCCCGAACAGGAAGGTCTCCGCCGGCTGCGGGCTCCCGCCGATCCCCGACACCTGGAACGACCATCGGTCGAGCGGCACGGCCTTCGCGGCGTCCTGGAACGCGCCGCCCGCTCCCGCCAGCGCGTCGCGATGCTGCGCGAGCGTCCTCTTCGAGTGTTCCTCGATCGCCGCGTCGCGTTCCTCCCAGCTCGGGTACTGGGGCGTCTCGACGCCGGTGCGAGCCCACGTGAAGAGGTTCACGAGAGAGTGCGCGTTCAGCGCGACGTGCGCGAGGACGTGGCCCCTCGTCCAGCCCGGCAACAGCGACGGCTCTCCGAGGGCCGCGTCGTCCAGCCCCGCGACCATTGCCGCCAGACGGGCCTCCGCTTCCCGCACCTCGGACAGCCGCCCCGAGAGCTCCGCGTCGTTCACTCGTCCGTCCAGCGCAGGAGCGCGGCCTTCGCTTCCTCGGATCCGTCCAGCGCGACGGCTTCTGCTCCGTGACGGCCCCACAGGAACAGCAGCACGTCGCCGGCCGTCCCCGACACGGTGACCACGTCGTCGCCGGTCGCGAGCTCGCGTGAAGCCCGCGGCAGCCGCCCGTCGACGAGCTCGAGCGTCCACGGCCCCCCGGCGTCCGACGTCGTGACGACCATCCGGAACGCGACGCCGTCGTAAGCGCCACCCTCGCCGGTCATTACGAACAGCGCCTCGTCTATCCCGTCGGCGGCCAGCTCGGGATCGAGGGCGCCCGCCGAACCGACTGCGTTCTCCGCGTCCCAGCGGTGAACGAGAGTCTCGAGCGCGGTCCGCCGTTTCCAGAACCCCGCCCGGTTGTCGCCCGACCAGCTCCACGCCGGGTCGTCCTCGCCGACGGTGTCGAGCAGGTCGGCGAGGTCACGCCATCCCTCGCGGAACCATTCGACGAGCTCGTCACCGCGCAGGCCGGGCTTGGGAGGGTCTTCCGGCATCTCCCCGCGCTTGCGCACGGCGTCGGCGACCCAGCGGTGGTGCTGCCCGGTGTGGATCGTGAGCTTCGCCACGTTCCACGCGGGACAGGTCGGGACGTGCGCGTCGAGATCGCGCCCCACGGCGAGGGTCATCCTCTCGCCGTCGGCGCGCAGGTGGGCGGTGTAGTCGATCGTCACACGCCCATCGTACGGACTTGGTCCGAAGGGGCTATTGACCGGGCGCGGACGGCCACGGACGCTCGGATGACATGAGCCGCAGAGCGATCGCCGCCCTCGTCGTGAGCCTCCTGGCCGCGAACGCCGTCGCCTTCCCTCCCGGGGCAGCCGCCAACTTCCCGGGTGCCAACGGGAAGATCGCCTTCGTGCGTGGCGAGGCTGGGAGCGAGACGTCGCAGATCTTCGTCGCGGGTCCCGAGGGCAGCGACCCGCGGAGGATCACCTCCACGCCCAGGCATTACGGGGGCCTCGACTGGTCCGCGGACGGGTCGAAGCTCGCGTTCGAGGTCGCGACGACGGACGGGACCGAGATCTGGGTGATGAACCACGACGGGACTGAGCCGCGACGGGTCAGCGTCGCAG